>NZ_MJXI01000003.1:0-208325 GCF_001762705.1 Campylobacter sp. BCW_6460
AGCTCTTCACTCAAATCCAATGCACTTAAAGCTAGGATAAAAAGTTCTATTTCGCTTTCAAATACAAAAAGATGTTTATAGTGTTTAGCTAAATTTTTAATAAGCAAGGCATTGCCTATACCATAAATACATACGAAAGGATATCTAGGAGTTTTTTCTAAAATACTTTGATAGAAAAAATTTAATTCTTCTTCTAAATTTTCATACATAAAAACATTATGAGTTTTATCATAGATATTTAAATTTTCATCTATATTAAAACGAGAACAAGTTTTATTTTGTATGAAATTTAAAAGTTTATTTCCTAAGGGTTCATTTACCCCACTTAATAAAGCTTGTATGTTTTTTTCTAATATAGTCATGAAATTTCCTTAAATTTTATCTATTTTGAGTGATATTTTGTCATCTTTTTCACTAAATTGATACAACAAATCCTCACAAGGATAAGAGATGCATTTTTCTTTACAATCTTTTTTTGGATTTTGTTTTATTTTTTCTAGCATTAAAGGAAGTTCTTTCTTAATCAAAAGTTTTACTGGAATTCCCATGCCGTGATTTAAGTTTTTAATAAATTTTCCATCAACTTGAGATTCTTTAGTAATAGAACACAAAGTTGCATCAAAACCAAGTTTCTCAAGTTCTTCATAAAGCATGGTTTTTTCTTTTAAAGAAACATACTCATCATATAATGAATGATAACTTATAAAGCAAGTTTTTAAACATTTTGATTGTTCTAAAAGATGATCTTCTTCTAAAAGATTTCGAATTTTTCTTCTTGCGGGAGAAAAAAAATGAGGCGATGAAGAATTACTTGTCCAAAAAGTTTTTGTCGAACAATGTGTTTTAATATGACGAAAAAAATCAAAAGTAGAAAATTCGCTATACTGCATAAAATCTATTTCCTTTCCAAAACCTACAACTCTCCATAAAAACTTAGCACCACTAGAATTATCTATCACTCCATCTACCAACCAAGGTGCAATCTTAGCGGCTAAATGTGCCAAATATCCCCCATGAGAACCCCCTATCATGATAACTGGTATACCCCCCCCCATAGTATCAAAAGGAGCATGTTTTTTAAGATAAAGTGCAACATTTAAAAGATCTTGAGCTTGCATGATTCCAAAATTTTGATATTCATTTTTTGTAGGTTGCAAACTTACATGTAAATTTAAAAAATAATTTGGTGTAAAATTACCTTTTTGCTTGCCTTCAACTATTTGATTATTTACAAAATGAAAAATTTCACTCATTTGTTCATAGTCTTGAATTTTATCAACATCACAAGAAAGCTTGATATCTGCAGCTTCACAACTTACTTTTAAAATAAGCTTGTCTATATCATCTAAATAAAAAGTTGATCCAGTTTGAGGACGATTACCAATACAATGATAATTTACTCCAACTACAGCAGTATTAAATTGCCTTACCATATAATCGCCAACATATTGGATTGATGATATATCATCGCCCATACCTTGCACCACAAATACTAAGGTTTCAGGTGTTTTTTCATCATCATACCAAAGCTTAAATTCAAGCTTTGATTCTCTTTTTATACCAAGTTCTACATCATCACAAGAGTCAATCTCATAAGTTTTACTCACTATCATTACATTCCCCCTATTAAAAGATAAGTTTTACTCGCTAGATTTTTAAAATTTTCATTCTTACTTAAGATCACGCAAGCTTTATTGCTTGAAGAGCTTGTAAAGTCTATATTTTCTAAATCTTCATGAGTCTGATTGGCTGCGTTGATGATAGCATTTTTACTTGCTTCATTGCTTGAAATTCCCATGAGTATAAAATCAGCTTTATTTATAAAAACAAGTTTTAAGCATTCTTTATCATCGCCTACGCGAAAATTTACTTCTTTTGTGCCGTTAAAATTACCAAGATCAGCATTTTCAACCCCGCTTACATTACTCATCGTTTTCATAAAACTTAAATGGTCATTTTTTAAAGTATAAATGCTTATATCATTGATCAAAGTTTTAAGGTTATTTAAAGACTTACTAACTTCAGCTTCATCCTTGCTTGAACTCATTTTTGGTAAAGCAATAGCAGCTAAAATTCCCAAAATAACGATCACAAAAACAAGTTCTAATATAGTAAAAGCTTTTCTCATCTATATCCTTGAAAAATTTTTATTTTTAGGGCTTAAAATATCTTCTTCTATGCTTACAAATTCCTTTTTTTCATAAGCATCAACTGCAGCTCTTGCTATCATCAAAGCATTATCGGAGCAGAATTTTAAAGGAGCTAGTTTTAAATTTGCATTATATTTTTGACATAAATTTTGCAAACGCGAACGCAAGTTAAGATTTGCACTAGCTCCGCCTACAACGCCAAAATTTTTAAATTTATAAAGATTAAAAATTTTTTCTAATTTATCCATGATATGATCACAAGCCGTATTTTCAAAGGCATAAGCTATTTCAGCTTTTATCTCATCGCTTAAATTTTCATGCTTTAAAATTTCTAAACGCACTGCATTTTTAAGCCCTGAAAAACTGAAAGCAAGTTCTTTAGAATGCTTTAAAGGTATATTAAAAGAGATATTTTTAAGTTTGGCATTTTTTGCTAAATTTTCTATGATGACCCCACCAGGATAACCTAAATTCATCATTTTAGCCACTTTATCAAAACTTTCTCCAAAACTATCATCATTTGTGCTTGCTAAAAGCTCTAAGTTTGCATCATCTTTAAGATAAATCACCATAGTATGCCCACCACTAACAAGCAAAATTCCCATATCTAAAGAAATTTTTTCTTCTAAAAAAAGACTATAAATATGACCTTTAAGATGATTTATAGGGATTAAGGGTAAATTTAGAGCACTTGCTAAGGTTTTTGCCATGGAAATTCCACTGAGCAAAGAAACGCTAAGCCCGGGTTCATTTGTCACAGCTATGGCACAAAGATTTTTAAAATGCTCTTTGCATTGCTTAAGTATCTTTGGTAAAGCCTCGCTATGAAGTCTTGCAGCAAGTTCAGGTACCACTCCCCCATAGATACTATGATCTAATTCTTGGGAAATTTTTTTATGAAATTTACATTCTAAGGTATTTTTATCAATGATAGCTATAGAACTATCATCACAAGAACTTTCTATAGCTAGGATAAGATTTTTCATTCAAATTCCACTAAAATAGAACCTAAGAATTTATCTTTTGATCTTGCCATTTTAAGAGTGTTTAAATCCAAATTTTTAGCATTTTTGATCAACTTGCTATTGGTATTTGCCTCTAAAAGTTGTTGCAAATTTGCTCCTCTTAACTCATAAAATTCCACTCTATAAATTTTACCTGCCATATCTAAAGAGTATTGTGTTTGCATATTTTTTTTATGAACTAAAATATCACTTTCATCTTTTCCATGATCAAAGCCTATGATATTTACGCGCACATTAGCTATCTTTGGGATAAGAAAATTCTCTTTTACTTTCACCTTGGTTCCAAAAGGAACGGTGGTTTCATTGCCATCAACTTGAAAAGTTACCTCATTAAAAGCATCACTAAATTCTAAATACTCAGGATATAATCTTGTTTGAAAACGATTGCCATACTGGATATAAAAAGAATTTCCTTCTGCGATAACAGCGGTAAGTTCATTGCTTGTATTATAATTTAACTCTTTATTTACTGGAAAAGGCACATAATTGATAACCTTTCTTGGATTTTTTAAAGAAAGTAAAATTCTATCATTAAAAAGTTTCACTTCAAGCTCTTTATTTATGGCTTTATCAACCCCTTGTGGGGTAAGTTCAAAATCTCTACTAAATTCAATTCCTGCGGTTTTTAGATAATTTTCAATTGCCAAAAGATGATAATAAGCTCTTAAATTTACAGGCAGATTTTTACTCGCTTCATTTGCAAAAGCAGCTTTGTGATTTGAAATCACAAAATAAGTTAAAGCTTTAAGCATTTCCGTATCACCAAGCTCTTGGGTTTTGGTGTTTTTAAGATGATAAGCATGCTTTGGATCAGCAAGTGAAGAATTGACACTATTTACGGTTTGAGTAGCGATATTTTCAAGATCAGGGTATTTGCTTGCATTGATTTCGCTTGTGTCAATCACGCTTGAATTTCCCCAACGCTTAGGATTTTGCATCGCATCGATATAAGTAGGTTTATAAAAACCCCAACCATCGTGAAGATTGATCACCATACTAACTTCAGGAAGTAAAATAAGCTCTTTAATGCGTTGAACTCTTTTATAATCAGGATCCTTTGGGCTAATACTTGCAAATTTACGGTTTAAATCCCCATTATTCCCACGCGAACGCTTGATAATGCTATCAAAAGCTAAATTTGGAGCCACTATAATCTTACCCTTAGTAATATTATAATCACTCAAAAGCAAACTTGCCGCATGAAATCCACCAGGCTCATCGCCTTGAATTCCACCAAAAATCAAAACTGTATTATTATCATCTAGGCTTTTTCCATTTTCTCCTACGCTAAAGTCTAGTTCTAAAGCAAAAATACTTGTTATAAAAAATAAAATTGTTAAAAAAAATTTCATTTTAACTCCTTAAATACTCTCTTGTTTTAAAATCATACTCAAAAACTTCTTCTATGCTTGAAATTTTAGGTACTCCAAAGTGATCAAGAGCTTTAAAAATGTATTTAGCAATGTCTAAAAATCTACTTTTATTTTCTAAAAAATTATAAACACCAACTTCATTAGCAGCATTGATGATAACACCTAAATTTGGCTCTTTTAAAAATGTATTTTTAAGCTTAAAAATAGGATATTTTTTTGTGCTAATTTTATGAAATTTTAAAGCGGGCATTTTGCTAAAATCAACAGCCTCTAAAATAGGTGTATCTTGTTTTTCAAATATAGCATCTGAAATAGCTAGTTTCATATCTGCTTTTGAAAAATACGCCGTGCTAGCTCCATTTTTAAATTCACACATTGCATGCACTAAAGATCTTGGTTCTATTAAAGCATCAATTTCTTTAAAATCATATAAATGATAAGCCTCTATAATCTCAAAAAGCTTATTTGCCATAGTCGCACTATCTATAGTGATCTTTGCTCCCATGTTCCAATTAGGATGTTTTAAAGCATCTTTGACACTAACTTGATTTAAATCTTTGATTTTGTACTTATAAAAAGCTCCACCACTTGCTGTGATATAAAGTTTTGCTATATTTTTTTTACCTTCGAGTAAAAATTTTAAAGCCGCATGCTCACTATCAACGGGTAAAAATTTAGCCCCTTTTAAAAAACTCCCAGCCACCACAAGACTTTCTTTGTTAGCTAAGGCTATGTTTTTGCCAAGTTCTTTAGCCTTTAAAGTGCTTTTAAGTCCTGCAAAACCTACAATAGCATTGAGCAAAAGTTTGTCTTGGCATTCTGTTAAAATTCGCTCTAAACCTTCTTGCCCTATAAAAACTCTATCGTGTTTAACTAAATGCTTATTTTTTGAATCTTTTATGGCAACAAATTTAGGCTTAAACCTTGCGATTTGTTCATTTAAAAGAGCGATGTTATCTCCACAAGCTAAAGCAGAAATACGAATGTTTTTTAAAGCAGCAAGTTTAAGAGCATTTACTCCTATACTACCCGTACTTCCAAAAAGTATCATAAAAGAGCAACCATCACAAAAGCAGCAATGATCACCGCATCGATCCTATCAAGCACACCCCCATGACTAGGGATAAGATCTCCACTATCTTTTACACCTGCTTCTCTTTTAAAATAACTCTCAAGCAAATCCCCAATCACTGCAAAAATCGCTACAAAAAACGAACAAAGCAAAGAAAGCCAAAAACTATAAACAAAAACTCCCAAAATAGTTCCAATAACACTCGCACAAATCAAGCCACCTATAACACCTTCTAAGGTTTTGTTTGGACTTGTTGGAGAAAAAGGAGTTTTACCCATAAGTTTTCCGATAAAATACGCCCCACTATCACAAGCTGCAACGATAATGATAAGCCAAAAAAGCGCAAACATACCCTGATCTAAATACACTTGCCAAAGTGCTAAAATAGGCAAACTAGGATACATATAAATAAGAGCTGGTTTTAAGGAAGCCTTTTTATAAACCAAATATCCAACAACTAATAACAAAGCTAAAATCCCAAAAAACAAAGCTTTATGCGATAAACTTCCCAAAATAAAAACTATAACCAAAGGGATAATAGAAATATTTTCTAAAGCAAAAAGTTTTTTTGCTTCACTAAAAGATAAATACAATAAAACCGCAAAAACGATAAAATTGATAAAAAATTGATCAATCAACGCGATAATAATAATAGCCCCTATCATCACAAGAGCTGAAATAATTCTAGTTGTATTAAACATATTTTTCCTTATATACTAATATCTAAGCGATGAATGCTTTGTGCGTCTTTAAAATTTGGATCTTTAGACTCATCTTCTTCATTTTTCTCATCATCGCTAGTTTTAGCCTCTTGATTGTGTTTTTTCTTTTTTTCTTCTTGTTCGGCTTTCTCTTTGATCTCTTCTTTGATTTCATGAGTCTCATTGACTTTTTCAAGCTTGTTTAAAGTTTTTTCTTTTTCATTAAATTCAGCCATATTTAGCGTAGCTGCAAAACCTTCTTTTGCAAGCTCATTGCTTGCTTGTGTAGCTGGATAAGCCATATTTTGATTTATATAATTGACATTTCCTAATGGGCTAACTGGCATTTTAATCCTTCGTGATATTAATACTTTTAAAATTTGTATAATTTACAAACGCCTTTTGCTGAACCTTAACAAAATTTTTTAAGGTATAATCGACCCAATACGAACCTTTCTTTAACTTAGAAAAGCTTACACAAAGCCTTGCAGCAAATTCTATCACATCAAGGCTGATTTTTTGCTTGTTTGATACAATCAAAGTATGTGCACTAGGAATATCCCTTACATGAAGCCACAAATCATCTTTTTTAGCATTTTTAAGTAAAAATTCATTGCCTTTTTCATTTTTACCCACGCAAATTTTAAACTCATTAAAATAAAAATTTGCCACAAGATCTTCTTGTTTATGATCTTGATTTTTTTTGCTATTTTTTTTAGGTAGTAAAATTTCAAGCTCTATCTCGCTCTTAGCTTGAAGCAATAATTCTTTCAAACTCAAGGTAAAATCTAATTTTTCTTTTAAATTTTGCCTTTGTATGTTTAAATTTTTAGCTTTTTGTTCTAATTTTTTAGCATTTTTATAATATAAATTAGCACTTTGCTTAGGACTAAATTCAAGCTTAAATTCAAGCTCTTTGCCTTCAAAATCATCAAGCTTAAATTCCCTTTCATAACCTTTTAAAATACTCAAATTTGCAAACAATACATCAGCCCTTTTTCTGTATTCTAAAGCTTTTAAGAGTAAAGAATTTTCTTCATCTAAACTAGAAAAAAGTTCTTGTAAATTTTGTATTTTTTTATCCACTTGTGCAAGTTTTAAATTTTTTATTTGTTTGATTTTACTCTCATAAATGCTTATAAATTTACAAGAAAAATAATCTGCAAAGTCTTTAATTTCCTCAAAACTTTCATCCATTTTATAAGGCTTTAAAGACTCTAAAATCACATTAGGTTTTACAACACGATAACTTTTATCAATGTGCCTTAAAGCCTCTATGATCAAATCTTTTTCATCTGTAAGAATAACATTAGTATTTTTACCCGTAAATTCAAAATAAATCTTGCTCTCATAGCTTTTATAAGCCTTATTAGCTTTTACACTAAAACATAAAATACGATTGCCTTCAAGGACTTTAACTTCCTTTATAAAAGCATTACTAAAATACTTTTTAAGCATAAAATCAAAAGGTGCATTATAATTTTTTGCATTAAATTTAGCTGTATAAATCGCACTCATTGCACGAGTGAGATCAAAAATAAATCTTTCTTTATCAAAACTTAATTCCAAAATATTGTCATTAATACGCTTGATAAAATCGATTTTTTTAAACTGAGAAAAAAAAGTTTGCAATTGTAAAAGTTCTGTGTATTTCATAAAAGAAATTATAAAATATTTTAGCGAATTTGTGGTAGAATTACATTAAAAAAGGAAATTTATGCAGCTTAATGAGCTAAATTGCGTGATTTTATGTGGTGGCAAATCTAGTCGTATGGGACAAGATAAAAGCAAATTGATTCTTAAAAATCAAAATTTAACTCAATTTCAAGTAGATAAATTTTCTAAAATTTTTAAAAATGTCTATGTGAGTGCAAAAGAAGACAAATTTGAAAACCATTTTAGCTTGATAAAAGATTCTTTAGAATTTGAAGTTTACTCTCCTATGCTTGCACTTTATTCTATACTTTCAAATTTTAAAAATGAATTTGTTTTTGTTTTAAGTGTAGATAGTCCTAAAGTAGGTGAAAATGAACTTTTAAAAATGCTTCCTTTTTTAGAGCAAAACTATAAAATAATCATAGCCAAAACCCCTTTACATAAACATCCCTTGTGCGGCTTTTATCACAGCTCTTTAGCTCAAACTTGTAAAAATTTCTTAGAAAAAAATGAACAAAAAATAGGACTTTTATTTTCTGAGATTAAAACCAAATTTGTGGAATTTGAAGATGAAGATGCTTTTTTAAATCTTAATTTTTATGAAGAATATGAAAAATTTAAAAGTGAGTTAAAATGAGAAAAATTGCTTTATTTTTAAGCTTATGTGTTCTTATATGGGCTAGTGATTTGCAACAAGCTTTAGAGTATGAAAAACAAGGCGATTATAAAAAAGCTATGGAAATTTACAAAAAACTCGCTTTAAAAAATTCACCTGTTTTAATTTCTCAAGAACAAAATAAAACTAAACAAACTACTCAAAATGAAAAATCTATTATTGCAGCCAAAGAAGAAAGACAAGATTTTGCTCGTCTTGCCTTGGCAAATTATCTTGAAGAAGATGAATACTTTAACCCTCTTGGCATTAGTGCTTATAAAATGAATTATTTTCTACCTTTGGCTTATAGTTTTAACTCTCTGGAAGAAAATCACAATAAAAGTGAAGCTAAATTTCAACTTAGCATTAAAAAAAGACTTTTTGAAAATTTACTAGGACTAGATGAAAAATATTATATAGCCTATACCCAAACTTCTTGGTGGCAAATTTATGAGCATTCTTCTCCTTTTAGAGAAACCAACTATCAACCAGAATTTTTTATAGATTTTCCTTTGTATCTTAAAGATTATGAATTTTTTAACAACCTACGCGTAGGTATATTACATGAAAGCAATGGCAAGGGAGATGAGAATTTGCAATCTCGCTCATGGAATAGAATTTATGTATCTACAGCTATTTTATATAATAAATTTTTATTTGTTCCACGCCTTTGGTATAGAATTCCTGAAAGCAAAAAAGATGATGATAATCCTGCCATCTTGCATTATATGGGAAATTTTGATGTGAATTTAGCGTATTTAGGCGATGATTATTTTATCAATCTTATGCTAAGAAACAATCTTAAATTCCACGATAACAAAGGCGCTATACAAGTTGATCTAGGATATGATATTTTTAACAATGGAATTTATTGGTATTTACAATACTTTAATGGCTATGGAGAAAGCCTTATAGACTATAACAAACACTTGCAAAGACTTTCCACTGGATTTTTGATTTCTTACTAAAATATCCTTTGTAGTTTTATCATTTCTTAAAACAAATTTCATTACAATTTCATTTTTGATAATTATTATTACTATAAGGAAAGATTTGTTTTTTAAGCATATATTGAGTTTAAAAGTGCTTATAGCTTTACTTTTATTCTTTGGAATGATAAGTTTATTTATAGGAGTTATCAGTATCAATGTAAAAGATATTCTTAATCTTGACTCCACTCAACTAGAAATCATAACTCTCACAAGAATTCCTAGACTTATAGCGATTTTACTCACGGGAATGAGTCTTGGTATATGCGGGCTTATCATGCAACAACTCACGCAAAATAAATTCGTTTCCCCAACTACAGCAGGAACTATGGATTGTGCTAAATTTGGCATACTTGTTTCTTTAATATTTTTTGCTGGAGCGTCTTTTTTCACTCAAGCTATCATTGCATCTGTATTTGCGCTTTTGGGTTCTTTTATATTTATCCAAATTTTAAGAAAAATCAAACTCAAAGATGTGATTTTTGTACCTTTGATAGGCTTGATGTTTGGAGGCATTATTAGTGCTATAACCACTTTTTTTGCCTATGCTTTAAATTATATACAAAATATCCAAGGCTGGTTACAAGGCAGTATGGCAAATGTTATGCAGGGAAATTATGAATTGCTCTACATTTCTTTACCACTTTTTATACTTGCTTATTTTTTAGCTCATAAAATCACCATAATTGGCATGGGCGAAGATATAGCTTTAAATCTTGGAATCTCTTATAATGGTATATTATTTTTAGGCTTGATGATTGTAAGCATTATCACTAGTTTAGTGATTGTAAGCGTTGGGATTATCCCTTTTTTAGGGCTAATTATCCCAAATTTAGTAGCTCTTTATCTAGGTGATAATCTTAGAAAAAATCTTATCTATATAGCACTTTGTGGAGCTCTGTTTTTACTTGTTTGCGATATCATTTCAAGACTTGTCATCTTTCCTTTTGAAATGCCTTTAAGTATCACTACAGGTGTTTTAGGATCTTTAATCTTTATCTTTCTTTTGCTAAAAAGGAAAGTTTATGCGTAAAAAAATGCTGATTTTAAGCTTTTTAACACTTGGTATGACAGGGATTTTTATACTTGTGGGTTTAAATGGCTTTGATGAGTATGCCTTAAAAAGTCGTTTTTTACAAATTGCAGCTATTATCATAGTAGCTATTTGTATCGCTGTTTCAACAGTAATCTTTCAAACTTTATGCAACAACAAAATTCTAACCCCTGCTATCATAGGATTAGATTCTTTATATATGTTGCTTCAAAGTGCTCTTATCTTTTCTTTTGGTGCGGCTAATTTAAGTGTTTATAAAAACGATATTAATTTTTTAATCACTCTGGTTTGTATGGTAGTTTTTTCACTAGGACTTTATAAAATTTTATTTAGTAGCGACAGAAGCATTTATCTTATCATGCTTTTAGGCTTAGTTTTTGGAACACTTTTTAGTACTTTAAGCTCTTTTTTTGAAGTATTAATCGACCCTGATGAATTCATGGTAATACAAGGAAGAATGTTTGCTAGCTTTGATAATATTGCTTTTGATGTTTTAATTCTTGCTTATATTATTAGCTTTTTAAGTTTTATATGGATTTTTCGCTATATGAAATTTTTAGATCCTTTAAATTTAGGCAAAGATTTAGCGATAAATTTAGGGATAAATTATCAAAAAATTTCAAAACAATTGATGATTATCATAGCTATTTTAACTTCTATTAGCACCGCACTTGTAGGTCCTATAACCTTTTTAGGACTTTTGGTAGTAAATATCACTTATGAGCTATTTAAAACTGCAAAGCATAGTATTTTGCTAAGTGCTTGTATACTCATTAGCATTTTAGCTTTGCTTGGAGGGGTATTTTTTGTCTCTAGAGTTTTTGATTATAATGCCACTATAAGCGTGGTTATTAATTTCTTAGGTGGGATATATTTTATCTATCTTGTATTAAAGGGTAATAAATTATGATTAAACTAAAAAATATCACCAAATTTTATGACAATAAAGCCATTATTTCAGATCTTAGCCTTGATTTTCATAAAGGCAAAATCACTTCTATAATAGGAGCCAACGGTGCTGGAAAATCCACTCTTTTAGCTCTAGCAAGTCGTTTGATAAAACCTAGTAGCGGAGAAATTTATATCGATGGAATGAATTTAAAAGACTATAAAGAGCAAATCTTAGCACAAAAAATTTCCATTCTCAAACAACAAAACAATATCAATTTAAGATTAAAAGTTGAAGAATTAGTCGCTTTTGGGCGTTTTCCGCATTCTCAAGGAAGACTTAATGCAAACGATAAAATCAAAATCAATGAAGCTTTAGAATACATGGGGCTTAGTAACTTAAGAAATGAATTTTTAGATACATTAAGCGGCGGACAAAAACAAAGAACTTTTATAGCCATGATCATCGCTCAAGATACTGAATTTATAATGTTTGATGAACCTTTAAACAATCTTGATATGAAGCATAGCGTACAAATCATGCAACTAATGAAAAATTTAGTCAAAGACTTTAACAAAAGTATAGCTGTTGTATTGCATGATATTAATTTTGCTTCGATTTATTCTGATGAAATCATAGCCTTAAAAGATGGGAAGCTTTTAAAACAAGGTTCAAAAGATGAAATCATCAATCAAGAAAATTTAAAACAAATTTATGATATGGATATACCCGTAAGTCAAATTGATGGTAAGAAAATTTGTATTTATTTTTAAAAAGGAGACAATATGAAAAAATCTTTAGTTTTTGCATTTTTTGCATTTTTTTTAAGTCTATTCTTAACTGCTTGTAATTCAAACTCAAATGAAAACAACGCAAGCTCTACAACAAAAACCAACACTGCTACGGTGAAAATTTTGCCTATCAGCATGAGCGATGAAGGTGATAGTTTTTTAGTAAAGGATAGCCTAGGAGAAAATAAAATCCCTAAAAATCCTTCTAAGGTAGTGATCTTGGATCTTGGAATTTTAGATACTTTTGATGCTTTAAAATTAAACGATAAAGTCGCAGGCGTTCCTGCTAAAAATTTACCAAAATACCTACAACAATTTAAAAACAAACCTAGTGTAGGTGGAGTGCAACAAGTTGATTTTGAAGCCATTAATGCTTTAAAACCTGATCTTATCATCATTTCTGGACGCCAAAGTAAATTTTATGATAAGTTAAAAGAAATAGCTCCAACTTTATTTGTAGGTCTTGATAATGCAAATTTTTTAAGCTCTTTTGAAAATAATGTCTTAAGCATTGCAAAACTTTATGGTTTAGAAAAAGAAGCTTTAGAAAAAATTTCAGATATTAAAAATGAAATTGAAAAAGCCAAAAGCATAGTTAATGAAGATAAAAAAGCTCTTATCATTCTTACAAATTCTAACAAAATTTCAGCCTTTGGTCCTCAATCTCGCTTTGGGATTATTCACGATGTTTTAGGGATTAACGCAGTAGATGAGAATATAAAAGTAGGCACACATGGCAAAAGTATCAATTCTGAATTTATACTAGAAAAAAATCCTGATTATATTTTTGTTGTTGATAGAAATATCATTGTAGGCAACAAAGAACGCGCTCAAGGCATACTCGATAATGCGCTTGTCGCTAAAACCAAAGCAGCACAAAACAAAAAAATCATCTATCTTGATCCAGAATACTGGTATTTAGCAAGTGGAAATGGACTAGAGTCTTTAAAAACTATGATTTTAGAAATCAAAAACGCTGTAAAATAATACAATCTCGCAAGAGCTAGTCTCTTGCTTTAATACTTAATAAAATACTTGGAATTTTCAAGAAAGTTTTAGTGGCGGACAGAGAGGGATTTGAACCCTCGAGACCCGTTAAGATCTGCACCCTTAGCAGGGGTGTGGTTTCAGCCGCTCACCCATCTGTCCAATAAAAGTAAAGTATGATTATACAAAAAAATAAATAATACCTAGCTTAAAAAGCTAGGAAAAATCAAAGGCTAAGATAAGCCAAAAGCAAAGTTACAACAACCCCTACTCCAAGAACTGCAAATTGTTTACTTCTATCTTTTTTATTTACAAACAAAGTAATCATAAGCCCTGAAATATAAAGCATAAATAAAGTAATACCAAAGCCTACGCTAAGCACAGAAAAATACCAAGCACCCTTATCTTTATGAAGCATAATCATATCTCCAAGTAAAGATCTTGTTTTTAAGGTAATGTTGTATTCATTAGTAGAATTTTGAGTTATATTAGCACTATAATGAGTTCCGCCTATTGTTATGCCTTTATCTTTACTTTTAATGATATCTGTATTAGATGGCACTTTTAAACCATTTGTTTTTAAGTACTCTATTAAAGCTTCTCTTTCTTTACCACTTTCTATAACTTTTGACAATTGATACTGCTCAACTTTCAAACCCACATCTTGATTAATACCAAAAATATACGCTATACCTGTTAAAGCAAAAAGCAAGGCGCAAGGCAAGAAGAACAAACTAAGATAGATATGAACCTGTCTAAACAATTTATTTTTATTGATCATTTTAAATCCTTTTTGATTATCAAAATTTGTGATATTTTGACAAAACAAAGTGAAGTAAAAGTGAACTTCAAATAAAAAGTTTATATTTTTTAAAACAAATAAAAGAAAAAGCCCTATGATTTATAGGGCTTAAGAATTATTTTTTATCAATCACTTGATAATTATAAGGAGCAAGCTCTTTATCATGCTCTAAAAGTTCTTTTGGAGGATTACCATTAACATCTTTTTCATCTGCATAGTAACGCTCTCCAGCTTTATGGCCATTAACATCTACTTTATAGTAAAGCTCTCCTGGATTAAATTTTTGAATATCTTCAAAACCTAAATTTGAAGTTTTAAAATCTTTAATTCCGTTTGCTGTCGCAATTTCTACAAGTTTAGTTTGTCCCATTCTTGCCATATCAACAGCTTGCAATAACATTCTTGAAGCTTCGCGAGGATTATGGAAACCAGTTGAGTTTTCAGCATTAACAAAATCCGCTCTCATTTGGGCTTTACGATGAAGTTCTAAAACTTCTTTTAGTTCTTCGCTAATTTTTTTTACATCAGCTTTTCCATCGCTTTGGAATTTTTCCATATTGCCTAATTCATCGCGTAGTTTTTTAGTATCCATAATCAAACTAACAATTGCGTACTCTGCAGTTCTTTGATCATGTGCAACGCTATTTTGTATGTCAAGTACTTGAGCTTTTAAATAATCTTCGCTTTGTTTATGACAAGACTTACAAGCAGAGTTAATATCTCTTAAAGGAGAAGTGATATTGTGTTGAGTAACCTTTTTAGCCCCTTCTCTAACATAAGGCATATGACAATCCACGCAACTTACTCCATTTGCAGCATGCACACCGCCACTATAAAGTTCACTTTCTGGGTGTTGAATTTTAATAATTTGTGCCCCTGTTAATTTATGAGTAAAATCAGCTCCAAATACTCCACGAACTTTATCATAATAATCATCTAGCATTTCAATTCTAAATGGTTGTCCTTTTTTCCACTCACTCCAAGGAAAAGTTAAAACTATACCATCGGTTTCAATCTCTTTAGCTTTATTTCCATCTCTCCAAAATTCATACTCATCATAATTTTTCTGAGTTCCATTCCACCATTTTTTAGAACTATCATCTACAATAGTTTCACCCATTACTTTTACTTTTTCCCCTGTTGGTTTAAAATAGTATTCAACATGGCATTGAGAGCAAACTAAAGTTCTCATTTCCTCCCTTGTAGCTTTTACACCTTGTACTGGATCTTTTTCATATCCCCTAGAAACTAAAGCATTAATAGCTGCTGGACGAGTAAGTCTTAAACTCATATCATTTGGATTGTGACAATCTGCACAAGTTACGCCCATTCTTTTACCACCATGTGGGCCTGCATGTTCAGGTGAATTTTCTACTATACCATCAACAGCTGGGATATTTTTAATCATAGTCCAATAATTTGTAGAATTAAAAGTAGTAAAATCCCCTTTAGCAACATTTTTTATAAGCCATGGAGTCCATCCACTATGACAATTCATACAAGCTGCAGGTTGACCTTTAAAAGCAGCAAGTCCATGGGCATTAAGAAAATCTTTGTTGTTTCTTGCTGTTTTCATTTGATCTACTTGAACCCAAAAATGCCCTCTTTCTTCATTGAAATCAAGACTAAAAGGATATCCTGCCCAAAGTATGGTTAATTGAGGAAAGCGAATTAATTTTGAATAAGCTAAATTACCACCAAATTCAGTAGCTTTAGGCTCTTCTTTTTCAACTGTTAAATACATTTTTAGCTGCTCTGGAAAAACCTTACCCCATTTTTCAAAATTTGGATCATCATCACTAAGCAAAGAAAAATCAGCATTTGCTGCAATAGCATTTTTATTTGCTTCATCTTCTTTTTTTTGATTGATATCATTATTTAGCCATAAAACTCCCGCTATAAGTAAAACCAAAACAACAATACCCAAGCGTAAAATATTTTTTTTCATTCATCTTCTCCTTATTAAATTCCGTGTTTATGTCCAACATCTTTATGACAAGAAGCACAATTTAATGACTTGTCTGCATGTGGATTTGTTGTAGCATTGATAGCTGTTTGAACAAAATCTGCATGACAGCGTATGCAGTTTTCTTGCACCATTTTTCTGCTTTTTTCAGTCGCACTCAAATTTGTAGGCAACTCATCAAGTTTAAAAGTAAAAGCATAAGCATGCCCTAAACCACTTTGAGCTTTAGCTATCCACTTAGCTACAAAATTATGTGGCAAATGGCAATCCACGCAAGTTGCCCTAGGTTCGCCTTTGACTTTTTGAGAGTGCGGCCCTGCCATGTATTCATTATAAACTTCATTCATAATATGGCAGTTATTACAAGATTCGCTTGCATTGCTTAAATAAGATGTGCCCTTAGCGTTATAAAAAGTATAAAACCCAACCGCAAAGAAAACAAAAAGCAAAACAAGAAAAATAGTAAAAAGATTCGAAGTTTTCTTCAAAATTTTCCTCCTTAAAATTATCATTTCTTAAAATCTTCAATGAAACAACAATGTCACAGAATTTCCCAGAAATAAATTTTGTGATTCTAACATAGATGAATTTAATATAATTTTAAAGATATATTTACTCTTAATTAACCTAAAAAATTTTAAAACTTTTATTCAATAATTTCAAAATAAATGATAAAATATAACAAAAAAAGGAAAAATTAATGCAAACAAGTCCTGATATGTTTATCAATCGCGAACTTTCTTGGCTTCGCTTTAATTCTCGTGTTTTAGACCAATGTTCTAAAAATTTACCCTTGTTAGAAAAATTAAAATTTATAGCTATATATTGCACTAATTTAGATGAATTTTATATGATACGCGTCGCAGGCTTAAAACAACTTTTTTCAGCTGGAGTTAATGCAAGCAGTAGCGATGAAATGACCCCGTTACAACAATTAAAAGCCATACGCAAATATTTACACCAAGAAAAAGAACTTTTGGAGCGTTATTTTAATGAAATCACAAGTGAATTAGAAAAAGAAAATCTTTTCATAAAACATTATGAGAATTTAGATGAAAATTTAAAACAAAAATGTGATGAGTATTTTTTCTCTAATATTTTTCCTGTTATTGTTCCAATAGCTGTTGATGCTACTCACCCTTTTCCGCATTTAAACAACTTATCTTTTTCACTAGCGGTTAAAATTTGCGATAAAGCGCATCCTGAACTTGTAAAATTTGGAATGATTAGAATTCCAAGAGTTTTACCTCGTTTTTATGAAGTAAGTGCAAATATTTATGTTCCTATAGAAAGTATAGTCCATCAACACGCAGAAGAAATTTTTCCAGGCTATAAACTCTTAGCTTCAGCAGCATTTAGAGTGACTAGAAATGCAGATATGGTAATAGAAGAGGAAGAAGCTGATGATTTTATGATGATTTTAGAACAAGGCTTAAAACTTCGTAGAAAAGGAGCTTTTGTAAGATTACAAATTCAAAAAGATGCAGATGAGCAAATCGTAGAATTTCTTAATACTCACATGAAAATTTTTCATAAAGATGTTTATGAATATTCTATTTTACTCAATCTCCCTAGCCTTTGGCAAATCGCAGGAAATAAAACCTTTACGCATCTTTTAAGCCCACTTTACACACCTAAAACTTTACCACCTTTTGATGAGAATTTATCTATTTTTGATGCTGTAGAAAAAGAAGATATACTCATCATACAACCTTTTGAAAGTTTTGATCCAGTTTATAAATTTATCAAAGAAGCAAGCAAAGATCCTGAAGTAATTTCCATAAGAATGACACTTTATAGAGTTGAAAAAAATTCCAATATAGTTCAAGCTTTAATTGATGCTGCAAGTGATGGAAAACAAGTAACTGTGATGGTAGAATTAAAAGCGCGCTTTGATGAAGAAAATAATCTTCATTGGGCGAAAGCTTTAGAAAATGCCGGAGCTCATGTTATTTATGGCATTACAGGTTTTAAAGTCCACGCTAAGGTTTCTCAAGTCATACGCAAACAAGGAGATAAACTTAAATTTTATATGCATTTAAGCACAGGAAATTACAATGCAAGCAGTGCTAAAATCTATACTGATGTGAGTTATTTTACAAGCAAAGTAGAATTTGCAAGAGATACGACAAGCTTTTTTCACATCTTATCGGGCTTTAGTAAAAATCGTCGCCTTCAAACTCTTTCAATGAGCCCAAATCAAATCAAAGAAAAAGTTTTAGAAATGATACGCATTGAAACAAGCAAGAAAAATGAAGGTGTGATTGTAGCTAAAATGAACTCTCTTGTGGATAGTGATATCATACAAGCGCTTTATGAAGCAAGTATGGAAGGAGTGCAAATCGATCTTATCATACGCGGAATTTGTTGCTTAAAACCTGATGAAGAATACAGCAAAAACATACGCGTTAGAAGCATCATAGGAAAATACTTAGAACATGCTAGAGTATTTTATTTTAAACATAGTGAACCAAATTATTTTATATCGAGTGCAGATTGGATGCCAAGAAATTTAGAGCGTCGCTTAGAACTTATGACTCCTATATATGACGAAAGAAGCAAAGCTAAATTAGCTCAATTTTTACGCTTGCAACTTAGCGATAATGTTTTAGCTTATGAGCTTAAAAATAATGGAGAATATGAAAAAATTCCTTCTTCTGAAAAAATCATAGATTCTCAACAAACCTTAGAAGAATATGTAAGTAAAATTTATAAAACACTTAAAAAAGATACAGATCAAAGTCGTGCAACGCACTTAGCTTCCAAACTTTTCAAAGAAAACTAAAAGTTTTTAGGGTTTTTACTCTAAAGACTTATTTACTTGTTTGTTATAAAAAAGGGCTTTAAGATAAAGCCCTAGGAGATTTCCCATAGAAATAAACAATCATTTCTAAACTATAAAAAGATTTAGAAATGATTTTTAAGATTAAAATTTATACTTAAGTCCTACTTGACCACTTAAGTAAGTTTCATTTTTATTATCTACTTTACCTGCTAGTATTTGTTTAGCACCAAAGCCAAGATTCATACTGAGTTGATTTGTAAAATCCACATTACCCCCTACGATAATTTGTCCGTATGTTTTTTTCTTGTTGTTAGCTTCTACACTAGTAAAGAAAGCATTATTTACAGCTAGGTTAGCTGTGTAATCATCACCACTATTGATAACAAATTGTTCTATTTTTGGAGTTACAAAAATATAAGAGTTTTCATTCATATATTTTCTAAATTCAACACCCACTTCAACACTTACAGAATTGTTTTTCATAGAATCAATATCTTTAGCAATAGCACCATTTTCTGTATGAGATGGAGTATAACTAAAATAATAATTTATCCCTGCAAAAGGTTTAATAAATAAAGTATTATCACTAAAGTCAAACACACGACCTACATTAGCACTAAATCCTAAGAATTTGCTTGTATAATCTGAGTTGTATGCACCATCTGTTTGAATATTGTCTTGTTTAGTTGGAGAAACTTGAGCATAAGCTTTAAGATTAAGTTCCCATTGTGGAGCTATATTGATAGTAGAATACATACCTAATTGGAAGTTATCGCTTTTTTGTTCTAAATTATTGTCTTTGATTTTAGCATTTGCATAAGTAAAATAAGCACCCCATAAAACATTATCATTAGCTTGTTTATCTACCCCTACGGTAGCACCATACATTGCACCACTATCTCCATCGATAATGTTAGCACCACCAAAAGCATTAGCCCAAATACTATTGGTATATTCATTTACATAGCTTGGTCTCATATCACTATCTAAAGCAGCAAATTTAAGGCCATTCATTTTAGAAGCATAAGTTCCAAAAGGATTGTTTAGCATTGCTACACGAGAACCTATAGAAACATCATTAGAAATATTCATAGTGGTATTTACTGCACTAGAAGCTGAATTGAGATTGGATACAGATTTACCTGTATTGTCTGTGTCTTTTTTGATTTGTAGGGCTAGTTTTACACCTTCTCTACTTGCTAAATCTGCTCCTATACTTCCTAATTGTTCTGTAATAGAACGAAGTGCTAGGATAGAAGCTTTATCATTAGCACTAAGATTTAAATTTGAATTTTTATTTACTAAATCAATGTATTTTTCATCATCGATTTTACCACCGTTTTTCTCAGCTTCTTGTTTGAGTTGTTCAAGTTCAGTTTTTTGTTTTTCAAGGGCTTCTTTGGCTTTTGTCCATTCTTCATCTTGATCGGAATCAAATTCATTTTTAAGTAATTTATCGATAGTATCTATATCTACTTGAAGTTGAACTAGCTTATCTTTAGCTGCTGCAGTAGCACCTCCATTAACTACCAAGCATTTATTGCCACCGCAGTTTTGAACGCTAAGTTTATAATCTACTAAACCTCCGCTATATTTGTCATCAGTGATATCCAGTACAGTTCCTGCTTCCAAAGGATCTTTGCCTTGAACATTGGTTGAGATATAATCACTTGCGAATTTTAAAAGTAATGCACCCGCGTTATTATTTGATTTTTCTTCTAAGATATCTTTGTTAAAATCTTTAGCTTGAACCATTACTACATTATTTGCTTCTAAGTCTGTATAAGAGCGCTTCATAAGTCCAAAATTTGAATTTGTAAGATTTGCAGTTCCATTTACCTTAACAAAATTTCCATAAGTAGCAAAAAGGGTTTTATCGGCGGTAAAATTTCCATTTATAGTTAAACTACCATTAGCACTTTTTCCTTCAACTGTTCCATTATAAAGAATTATACCCGAGCCTTTTTTTTCATCCTCGGTAATGGCTTCATCTAGTGAACTAGTCATAGTTAAATCTCCATTAATCACCGAAGGTGCAAAAGCTTGTAAAACTATATCTGTTGTTTTAACCTCTTTAGCAGTAGCGTTTAGATTTGTTACATAAGCAGGATGTTCGCCATTATTGTGTTTGAAGCTTAAAGTATTGTTTTTGCCGATATCAATATTAAATCGATAATCAGCGCTATCATAATCATCGTTTGGTAAATCCCAAACACCCATTGTGATACTTAAATCTTGCCCTTTGTAATTATCAGGATTTTTGAGATTGATATCCTTACCATTTTCTTCAAAATAATTTCCTATATCTGAAGACTCTGTAAGATTGATTTCTTGTGCAAAAGCACCCGAATAAAGCAAAGTTGCTGCACCTAAGCTTAGCAATATCTTGCTCGAAGCATTTTTCTTCATAAGTTTCTCCTTCAATAAATTTAAACTAAAGAAGAAATTATACCCCCCTAAAAATAAGCTTAAAAATAAAACTATAATTTTTAATGAAAAATTATAAAACTTAATATATCAAAGTTTTAAGGGTAATAAATCGATCTTAACTTCATATAAAAAATTCTAAAAATTTGAAATAAACTTATGATTTACTTAACATTAGCGTGATGGTGGAAGCGAGGGGAATCGAACCCCTGTCCAAAAATAATCCCACAAAGATCTCTACATGCTTAGCAAAGATGACTACTTCACCCTACTTCGCTCATCTTCCAAAACTCAAAAGCAAGGCTAAGACTTTATTTCACCTCAACGCTTGTCAAACGCAAGGCTACACTATCAAAAATGACCGAAAATTAAGCTAGATAGTATGACTTAAATTTCAGGCTCGACTGAACTTACGCAGCTTTAGCGTAAGCAGGAGCGAATTTAACGTTGTTTGCGTTTAATTTTATTTGGGCTTTTTACGCTTTGCCCAAAGCGACATGCCATCTAAGCAGACTTACTCCTGTCGAAGCCAAGTCGCTCCCTTATTTAGAAATAATATTTGGAACATTAACAATTAAAGGATTAAAAACCGCTAAAACAGAATCATCATTTTCATATGAACGACAATATTTTTCAAACTGATCACTCATCAAAAGCATCCAATCCGTAAATTCATCACTAGCAGGCCCGTTAAAGCGATTTGCTTGTGCCATCATCTCTTCGCAAAATACGCAAAAATCAGTCACTTCTTCAAGATTTAAACGTCTTGCTGCCCAAGCGGTATTGTGTGCTAAAGTTTCAAGCTCTTTTATAGCTTCTTTATAACGCACACTATCGCTTCCAAGCTTGATGATTAAAGGTTCAAACCTATCACACATGGTTCTAAAAAATTGTAAAAATTTTTCTATATCGTCAATTTCATAATCTAATTCTAATTTTGTTAAAATTCCCATTTTTAAACCATAATCATTAAAGTTTAATATAAATTCTAGCAAATTTTAGCTAAAATCTTATTTTAATTTTTCCAAAATATAAGCAAAGATATGGATAGAATAGTAGAAATAGAAAAATACTCCTTTGATGAAACTTACGAAACTTCGTTGCGTCCTTCAAATTTTGATGGTTATATAGGTCAAGAAAGCATTAAAAAAAATTTAAATGTCTTTATAGCTGCAGCTAAAAAACGTAATGAATGTTTAGATCATATACTTTTTAGTGGTCCTGCAGGACTTGGAAAAACAACACTAGCTAATATCATCTCCTATGAAATGGGTGCAAATATCAAAACAACCGCCGCTCCTATGATAGAAAAAAGCGGGGATTTAGCCGCTATTTTAACCAATCTTAGCGAAGGAGATATACTTTTTATCGATGAAATTCATCGTTTAAGCCCTGCTATCGAAGAAGTACTTTACCCTGCGATGGAGGATTATCGCCTTGATATTATCATAGGTAGTGGTCCAGCTGCTCAAACCATAAAAATCGATTTACCAAAATTTACTCTTATAGGGGCTACAACGCGTGCAGGTATGCTTAGCAATCCTTTGCGCGATCGTTTTGGTATGCAATTTAGATTAGAATTTTACAAAGATAGTGAACTTGCTCTCATCTTGCAAAAAGCAACTTTAAAACTTAATAAAACTTGCGAAGAAAAAGCCGCACTTGAGATCGCTAAAAGAAGTCGTTCAACCCCTAGAATAGCTCTAAGGCTTTTAAAAAGAGTTAGAGATTTTGCCGATGTTAATGATGAAGAGATTATCACAGAAAAAAGAGCTAATGAAGCCTTAAATTCTTTAGGAGTTAATGAGCTTGGTTTTGATGCGATGGATTTAAGATATCTTGAACTTTTAACCGCTGCTAAGCAAAAACCTATCGGGCTTGCAAGTATTGCTGCGGCTTTAAGCGAAGATGAAAATACCATAGAAGATGTAATCGAGCCTTATTTGCTTGCTAATGGCTATATAGAACGCACTGCAAAAGGGCGTATAGCTAGCACAAAAAGCTATAGTGCTTTAAAATTAAACTATGAAAAAACTTTATTTGAGGAGTAAATTTTGCAAAATGGAAAAATCTTTCTTATAAGCTTTATTTTAGTTATTTTATTTCTTTTGCTTTATCTTTTTAAAGGTTTTTTACTTGTGATTATCATAGCTAGTTTAATGGCGGTAGCTACCTCAAACATCAATGCAAAATTTTTAAATCTTACTAAAGGACATAAATTTTTAGCTTCCATTCTTACAACAGCTTGCATGGTTTTGCTTTTCTTTGCACCTTTTGTTTATGCCATGATAGAACTTGCCAAAGCTTTAAAGAATTTTGATATTAATTTAATTACACAAACACTTGATTATGTCAAAAACTATCAATTTACCTTGCCTGAAAGCTTTAATTTTTTAGAACCTAAAATCAAAGAATTTTTAGCTTCTATAGATTTAAATAGCATTTCTAAACAAATTCTAAGTTATGCTTCAAGTTTTACAAAATCAGGAGCTAAATTTCTTATAGATATGGTTTTAATTTGTGTGTTTTACTTCTTTGCAAATTTATATGGAACAGAACTTGTTATCTATCTTAAATCCATCATTCCTATTGATAAAAAAGAACTCGATGATGTTTTAAGTGAAGTGGGTAATGTTATGGCTGTTGTGCTTTACTCTATGGTGATTGTAGCGATATTTCAAGGTGCACTTTTTGGTTTAATCACAATGTTTTATGGTTATGATGGAATTTTAATGGGAGTAATTTTTGCTGTAAGTTCTCTCATACCTGCTATAGGAGGAGCTTTAATTTATGTGCCTGTAAGTCTTTATGAATTTGCCTCAAACAATCTTAACTCAGCTCTTGTTATTTTTATTTATTCTGTAATTGTAATTTCTTTTATAGCAGATACTTTAATCAAACCTTTAATCATCAAATGGATCAACAAAAAACTTGTAAAAACCCCAACCAAAATCAACGAACTTTTAATTTTCTTGGCTATGATAGCAGGAATTTCTACCTTTGGTTTTTGGGGTATTATACTAGGTCCTGCAATTTTAACCTTTTTTGTATCAACTTTAAGAATGTATGTGATTTTAAAAGATAAGAATTTAATTTAACTTGCCTTAAAAAGGCAAGTTTTATGTTTTAAGCTTTTGGGCCTATCATTTTAGTAGGATCAACAAATTTATTGAAATCTTCTTCGCTAACCAAACCAAGCTCCATTGCACTTTCTTTTAAAGAAATACCTTTTTTATGGGCATTTTTGGCTACTTTAGCAGCATTTTCATAACCTATGTGTGGATTTAGAGCGGTAACTAGCATTAAAGAATTATGAAGATTATGATCGATTTTTGCACGATTTGGTTCTATACCTACAGCACAATGGATATTGAATGAATGCATAGAATCAGCCAACAAATCAAGACTTTGCAAGAAATTATAAATAATCACAGGCTTAAACACATTAAGTTCAAAATTTCCTTGACTTGCTGCAAATCCAATAGCTGCATCATTTCCCATCACTTGTACAGCAACCATAGTAACAGCTTCGCACTGGGTAGGATTTACCTTACCCGGCATAATCGAACTTCCTGGCTCATTTTCAGGGATGATAAGCTCACCAAGACCGCATCTTGGGCCTGAAGCTAACCATCTTATATCATTTGCAATTTTCATTAAATTTGCAGCCAAACCTTTCATAGCTCCATGAGTAAAATTGATCGCATCATGACTTGTTAAAGCATGAAATTTATTTGGACTTGAAACAAATTTCGTACCTATAAGTTGAGTTAGTTCTTCGCTTACTTTTTGACTTAATTCTGGATGCGCATTAAGCCCTGTTCCTACTGCGGTTCCTCCTATGGCAAGTTCTCTTAAAGTTGGTAAAGAAGCGATGATTTGCTCTTTTGAATGCAAAAGCATAGAAAGATATCCACTAAATTCTTGTGCTAGAGTAAGTGGCGTAGCATCTTGTAAATGCGTGCGTCCTATCTTGATAATACCATCAAATTCTTTTACTTTTTTTTCAAAAGTTGCAATAAGCTCATCAAGCGCAGGGATGAGCTTTTTCTCTACTTGCTCAACCGCAACAATACTCATAGCAGTTGGAAAAGTATCATTTGAACTTTGACTCATATTAACATGATCATTTGGATGTACAAGCTTTTCTTTGCGAAAATCCCCGCCCATGATTTCAGTGGCACGATTTGCAATAACTTCATTCATATTCATATTGCTTTGCGTACCTGAACCTGTTTGCCAAATCGCAAGTGGAAAATTATCATCAAATTTACCTGCGATAATCTCATCACAAGCTTGAACTATAGCATTTTTTTTAGCATCATCAAGTTTGCCAAGTTTGTTATTGACTAAAGCTAAAGATTTTTTAAGATTTGCAAAAGCATAGATTAAAACCTTTGGCATTTTCTCACAACCGATTTTGAAATTTTCAAAACTTCTTTCAGTTTGCGCTCCCCAATATTTGTCATTTTGGACCTTAACTTCACCCATGGTATCATGTTCAACTCTGTATTCCATAATTTTTTTCCTTTGATTAAAATTTTATTTATTATAAGCTAAAAAAATAAATACTTTCAAAAACGTTTTCCTATTGAACTCATTAAATGCAATTCATAGGCATTATGAGAAAATCTATTCATTAACATAAACTGCCAAAATACATTGTTTTTATATAAAAATTCTGAATTAAAACCTTGACTTAAAATATTATCTTTTAATTTATATTTTTGAATAAAAGCAATAGGAAAATCAACAAAACTAGCCTTATTTTCTAAAGTTCTTCCATAAATTCTTTTTTCAAAAATTACAAAACTAGAAAAAGAAGCTTGATAATCATCTTGCTCTATATTTTTAGCAAGATTAAAACCTAAATTTGCATTTATGCTATGATGTTTTAAACTTTCGTAATTTTTAGCAAAAGGACTTTTATTTTCTTTAAAATCTTCTTGATAAAAAAAACTATGTGTAAAATACATTAAAGGATTAAAAATAAAATCTTGACCTAAAATAATATCTTTAGTTACACCAAGCTGGGCTGAAGTTTGCAATGTTTTATACTTGCCTTCAATTGGCTGTTCTACTACAAAACGATTAAGAGTATTAAATCCTACACCTATACCTAATCCACTTAATATTTTTATAAAATCTAAATCATGGTTATAATTAAACAATAAGTCCATATTATAACTCTTCAAATCACTACCATTATTAAAATTAAATCTAGCGCTAGAAAGAGATAAAGCATAAGCTAAAAAGCCTGATGAGAAATTTTCTCCTAAAGAGATATTAGCACCTGTTTTTTGACCTGAAAAATCTTTATCTTTATAGTATTTATAGCTTGGAGTAAGGTGCCAAAAATATTCTTCATTACTAAAAATTCTAGGTAAATAAGCACTAGCAAGTAACATATTATTGTTTTGTGCAAAATTATTAATATTAAGAGGATGAAGAGTAAACAATATGTTATTTTGTATCAAATTAGATTGATTATGATTACTAAAAGTGCTTAAATACTCTGAACCTTCTATTCTATTTAATTTAGTCTTTACATCTATTCCATTATCTAAAGAAGCAAAAAATTCCTGATAAGTCCGACTCAAGTCTGCTCTAGATCGCAATTGTCTTAAAGCATTTCCCAAGCTTGTATTAGGAATTTCATAAGCATTGGGTTTTAAATTAGGTTTTATTAAGGTTTTATTAATACTCACTAAATCATCACTTAAAACAAAGTCAAAATTTAAAGCATAAGTATTTTGCACCAAAACATGATTAAAAGATGATAAACTTTTTTCCAAATCTCCTAAATTAATTTTCACTGGCTTATTTAAGATATAGTATTTAGGTAAAGGAATATATTCTAAATTCCCGCTCTTAATATCATAAGTTTTTGCAATCAGTTTAGAATTTTTATAATTACCAAAATCAAGTTGTAATTTAGAGTCAACTCCTTCTTGAGTATAAGTTCCTTGCACGGTTAAATCACTCAAATCTTCATTTCCAGGTCTAACTATGCCTTTATTGTTTAAATTTTGCCCTACAATACCATTACCGCTTAGCATTGCTTCTTGTTCTACATAAGCATTATTTTTAACTTTTCCTTTGAGCTTTAATTCTCCTTGTTTGATTAAAGTTGCACCCTCATAAGTATTTTGACCACTGATAATCAAAATACCTTCACCTTCTTTAGATAATCCTATGTTAAGATTAGCTAAATGTGTAGGTTTATTAATAGCGCTTGATAAATGAGTACTTTCATCCCATTTTCTTTGACTAATATCATTAGAAAATTCAGCATCATAACCTGCAGTATTTATAGTATAATAAGCTGTATTAGGTTCTTGATCATATTTTAATACATCCTGGTCACTGAGTCTGTTTGCATCTAAAATACTCAGTCCTTTTAACGCCTTTTGTGCATCTAAAATTCCTTGTCCAAATAATTCTTCTTTTTCAACCCTAACTACTCCATTAATAGAACTAATAGTGGAAGTATTAAGTTTTTGCGACTGCGCACTATCTCTATTATCCCAAATATAATCACTATAATCAATCCATTGTCCATTAACTTGAACTTGCATTCCATTGTAAAGCTGTTTTAAATCCCGTTTTATTTCATCTTCTATCTTAGGTGGATCTTGCGAAATATACACAATAAGAAATTTAGGTTGATTTGTTCCATCGGTTACTTGTTTAACAGTAAATTTTGGAGCCTTATAATTTTTATTTGCTGTACTTAACAGTATATCAGCAATTTGCTTACCATCCAAAAAGGGGAAATTTTGCTTGACCAGTGCCGCTGTTCCACTCACCATAGGTGCTGCCATAGAAGTTCCACTTTTTTTTGTAAAGTTATCATTAGTGCTTGAATCAACATTATTAATATTTACTCCAGCAGCAACTAAAGAAAAATTCGTAGCTCCCTTAAAACCATTACTAAAATCGGCCAAACCTTGACTTTTAATTGTTAAAGTCCCATCTGATTCTAAAGTAATCTCATTTGCATCCAAAGCTCCAACAGCCAACCAAGCTCTTAAAGATTCATCATAACTTGGTAAAATCGCATGCAAAGCAGGGCTAAGAATTCCTTCATTACCAGCAGCAAATACATTTAATACTCCCTTATCCTTGCTAAGCCTCATCATATCATTAGCAACTTTATCTGCTTTCATAACATACTCCAAAGGAGTATTACAGATATTATAGCTTTTCCCTTGATTAGTTTGAGTACAATCTACTAATCCAGAATTTGAAGCCCTAAGATTAAAATAAGGATAAAATTTAATACCCCAGCTATTATTAATAATACTCACATTTTTGAAAAAATTATAAATATTAGGATTTTGAGTGTAAGAGCCATTTGGAAACACCCCAGCTCCATAAAATTTTGCCCCATAAGCCACTCCATAAGGTTTACTATCGTCTATCTTTGCTCCAACAGCTATACCTGCTACATGACTTCCGTGTGTTGATTTTTGCAAATCAGGTATAAGCTGTTTCCCAGCTGTATCAGTAGGATAAGTAGACTTTAAAATCTTATCCTTTAAACTAATATGATCTTGATTAAAAGCATCATCGGCTACACCTATTATAATAGTATCTCCACTATACCCTAGCTTATGTACTTTATCAATATGATGAAGTTCAAATTCACTTAAAGCAAAAAGTTTGCAAACGAAAGTTAAACAAAAAAATTTTTTCATTTCTATTCTACCGTTACGCTTTTAGCCAAATTTCTTGGCATATCCACATCATTACCAAGTCTTATAGAAATTTCCATTGCTAAAAGTTGAGTAATTATCATCATTTCAAAAAATTCACACATATAGTGATCTTGCTCATTGGTTTTTATAAAATCATCACTCAAATCAAATTCTAAAGGCGAAATGCTAAGCACTGTAGAATCCCTAGCTATAAGCTCTTCAACATTTGATTTTGTTTTTTCATAAAGCATATGCTTTGGCATTAAAGCTATAGTATAAAGTTTAGAATCAGCCAGAGCAATAGGGCCATGTTTCATCTCTCCTGCAGGATAACCCTCAGCGTGAAGATAAGATAATTCTTTAAGTTTTAAAGCTCCTTCTAAGGCCAAAGGATAAAACACATCTCTACCTATAAAGAAAAAGCCATGTCCATCTAAATAACGCTTGGATAAACGATGAATTTTTTCATGTAAAGCCTGTTTTACACTCACACAATTTGGAGTATGTAAAAGCGCTTTAATTTCAGCAGAAACATTTAAATTTCTTTTTTGCGCCATAAAAATAGCAAGCATCCAAAGTGTTAAAACCTGAGTGGCAAAAGCTTTAGTTGAAGCAACTCCTTTTTCTATGCCCGCACGAGTTAAAAGACTTAGGTGTGCTAAACGTACTATATTAGAATTATCCACATTACAAATTGCAAAAGTCTTAGCGCCCTGCTCTTTTGCAATCTTTAAAGCCTCTAAAGTGTCTGCTGTTTCTCCACTTTGAGAAATAACGATAAATAAAGAATCTTTTTTTATAATTGCTTCACGGTATCGAAATTCACTTGCAATTTCTACTTTAGCTTTAACTTTAGCAATTCTTTCAAACAAATAAGCACTTGCCATTGCAGCATGATAGCTTGTTCCACAAGCACAAAGCGTGATTTCATCTACTTGACTTAAATCTTCATTGCTTAGCTCATCAAAAACGACTTCATCGCCTTGAATACGTCCCATTAAAACTTCACTCATCACGCGACTTTGTTCATAAATTTCTTTTTCCATAAAAAAACGAAAGCCGTCTTTTTTTGCATAAGCCTTATCGCCTGAAAGCTTAGAAAAACAAAGTGATTTTAAAACATCATTTTCATAAACAACAAGCTCATCTTTACTCGCGTATCCCAAGCTTAAATCTTCAAGATACATTACCTCATCACAACTTCCTATCAAAGGTGCATCACCTGAAGAAAAATACCATTCTTTATTTGCATTTTTACCGATAATCAAAGGAGCAGCATTTTTTGCAAAATACACATGATTGGGATCTTTTTTTGTTACTAACAAAGTAGCAAAAGCACCGCGAAGTTCTTTGATGGTTTTTTGCCAAGCTTCAAAAACTCCCAAATTTCTTGCGTAAAATTCAAAAAGCTGGACAATAACTTCAGTATCGGTTTGACTTAAAAAACTCACGCCTTCTTTTTCAAGTTTATCTTTGATTTCTTTATAATTTTCTATAATACCATTGTGAATCACACAAGAATACTGTCCTAAATGAGGATGTGCATTGATTTCAGTAGGCTTACCATGAGTTGCCCATCTTGTATGACCTATAGCAAAACCATAACCTTGACTTTCAAAATCCGTGCATTTATTCGCCAAATTTTCAAGTTTTCCTACAGCTTTAAAAAAACTAAGCTCTCCTTCTTGCATCACTGCCATACCCGCACTATCATAGCCACGGTATTCTAATTCTTTAAGTCCATTTAGTATAATTTGTTTTTTTTCATTATTTCCTATATAGCCTACAATTCCACACATTTTTTACTCACTTATTAATAAATTAACTAACTTTTGCTCGCTATGTTCTAATTTTTCATTCTTTTGAAAAATAAAAATATTACGCGTCCTTTGTCTTATGGTTTGAATTTTTGCTGCACATAAAACAAGTTCAAGTTCATTAAAAACATTCATCAAATACGCCATTAAACCTTGCTGATCTTTGGTATTAAGACCTAATTTGGCATACATTTTAGAATAGTTTAAGTCTAATTTTAACTCATCTTTTTTAATGACTGGCTTTTTAATTTTTTTCAAATTAAAACCAGAAAGATTTGAATTTAAAAGCTCGCAAAGTTTTAGTTTTTGCTCATCGCTGATAATATTATCATATTCAAATCTTAAATAAATTTTATCATCAAAAAGTTCAAAAAAATTCATGAAAATAAGATTTAAATTTGTTAAAGAACTTAAAATAATGGCAATATTAAAATGAAGTGGTGCAACAATTTGCAAACTAAGATTTGTTTCATTACTAAACCAAAATTTAAAATCATTTTCTTTGGCTAATTTAGAAATCATAACAATATCTTCAAAAGTATTTTTTATAATAAAAAGATTTGATTTGATATGTATGATTTTATCTTGCAAAATTTCATCTTGCTCTAAAAAAATCTTACTTCTTTTAAGTGTTAATTCTTTTTTTACTCTTCTTGCACTTTCTTCAAGTAGATTTTCATCTTCAAAACCTTGTTTTGCATTTTCTAAAAGTTTATCAAGAACTCTAAAATAAAAAGCATTGTAATTTAAAGCCTTAGCCTTTAGCCAAGTTAAAGTGTATAAAAGCTCTAAATTTTTTAAATTTTCTAGTTTAGAAACCAAGCTACTTACAACAATAGGATTATATATATCTTCTTTTTCTACAAGATCTTTTAAGGCATTATTGTTTTTAAATATTTTAAGACCCCATTCTAAAATTTCATTCTTTAAATCAAATTTGGAGCAATACGCTCTATATATGCCTGCTAAAGAAATTTCATTTTCACTTTCTATAGCGCTTAAAAGTATCACAAGCTTTAAAATCATTTTTTCATCGGTTTTAAGTTTTTGGAGTATCTCAAGCTCATCTTCGTATTTTTCAAATTCACTTAACATAAGAAAAACTTGCTCATCAAAACTATAATTTCCTTCTTCATCACTTAAAAAACGAACTGTCCAAAAAGGCTTGCATAAATCTTTTAAAATTCCACTATCAAGCAAAAGCTTTAAAACACAAAAACTATGCCTTTTATAAAAAATTTTCTCAAAAAGCATTAAAGCTTTTTCTATATCTTTTTTACCGTATTTCAATCTTCTTAGGGCAAAAACCAAGTTAAGATCGAAAATAACCTGTTTATCTTCAAGTTTTAATAAGTATTCTAAAACTTCCACAAGAGTTTTAAATTTATATTCTTGTTTAAGAGTATGATTTAATCCATCTTGAATTTGCTTTGCTAGAAAGTGTGTATAAAAACCTATAGTATGCATACTTTGCAAAGCCTTTTGAACCAACAACTCATTTGCTCCAAAATGTTTTTTAGCTTTTTTATACATTAATTCACTCAAGTCATGAACATTAATAAGTAAAAACTCATCCTCATCTTTAGCACTTAATAAATTCATCGCTGATTTTAAAGAAAGTAAAAAGTCTCCAGCTAAACGTAACTCGCTTAAATTTTTTTCATCTATAAAATTTAAAGCATAATTTTTTGGAGAAGTCTTAAAAAGAACAAGCAAACCCTCTAAGGATCTTAAATGATTTAATCCGCCAAAATCTTTTAAGATATTAAATTCTTGCTTTATAAATGGAATATCAAATTCTTTAAAATTTTCTAGCAAAAGCTTGGCAAAATCATTTTTATTTTCTTTTAAAATACTCTCAAATTTTGTCTTAATCCCTTTAAATAAAATCCTAGAACCACATATGAAACGAGTTTGTATTATAGAAGTCTTAAGCTCATTGCTAGCATTATAAAGTCCATTAAATTCTAAGACAACCGAATTAATTTGCAAATGCGCATCATTTAAAATTTCGATAAAAGCCTTAATCATAGGTTTTAAATGAAAAGCCTTAATATCTTTATAAACAAAAATCAAAGAAATACTTTCATTAAAACAAAGACTATTGTTTGCATATGCTTTGCTTGCTAAAACACAAAAAGGGATATTATCACTTGGAGGTGAAAAATCATCAAAATAATCTTTAAGAACTATATCATAAGCTTTTTTTATGAAATTATCCATATTTTTAGAATGATATAAGCTAAACGCCCCTTGCTTAAGAAAAAATTTTCTACAACTTTGGGTATAGGAACTAAGATTTTTTTTAAAAATTTCTAATTCTTTATTTAACAAAATTTCCACTCTCTTTAAATTTTAATATTTTAATAATAATCTTAACAAAAATATCTTTTATTTTGGCTTTTTCTATAAACTCTTTTTCAGTAAGCAAAAATTATAATGCTTTATTTAAAAACAGCAAAAGAGTAAAATTAAAATGAAAAATTTAATTACCAAACTAGAAAATGAAGAAAGATTAAACCAAGAAGAAGCCAATGCACTTTGGGATTTAGATCTTTTTACCCTAGGCAAATACGCTCACAAAAAACGCACTAAACTTCATGGAAAAAAAGTCTATTTTAATATTAATCGCCATATCAATCCAACTAATATCTGTGCAGATACCTGTAAATTTTGTGCCTTTTCAGCACACCGAAAAAATCCTAATCCTTATTTGATGACTCATGAAGAAATCATGAAAATTGTTGATGAAACCGTAAAACGAGAAACTAAAGAAGTGCATATCGTTTCAGCTCACAACAAAGATACAACTTGGCAGTGGTATTTAGAAATTTTTAAAATGATAAAAGAAAAATATCCCAATCTTCATGTGAAAGCTATGACTGCTGCCGAGATTGATTTTTTACATCGCCGTTTTAAAATGAGCTATGAAGAAGTGATAGAAAAAATGCTTGAATACGGCGTTGATTCTATGCCTGGGGGTGGAGCTGAAATTTTTGATGAAGAAGTGCGTAAGAAAATTTGTCATGGAAAAGTTAGCAGTGAAAATTGGCTTAAAATTCATAAACTTTGGCATGAAAAAGGCAAACAAAGTAATGCTACCATGCTTTTTGGGCATATAGAAGAAAGACATCATAGGATCGATCATATGTTAAGACTGCGTGATCTTCAAGATCAAACCGGTGGATTTAATGCTTTTATCCCTCTAGTTTGGCAAAGGGATAATAGCTTTATACAAACTGATAAAATCATGGATAGTGAAGAAATTTTAAAAACCATTGCCATTGCTCGTTTAGTGCTTGATAATATTAAAAATATCAAAGCTTACTGGGCAACAATGACTTTAAATTTAGCCATGGTAGCACAAGAATTTGGAGCTAATGATTTAGACGGTACCATAGAAAAAGAAAGCATACAGAGTGCAGGTGGTGCAAAATCTGCTAAAGGCACAAGTTTAAAAACTTTTATCGATATGATAAAAACTTCAAATCTTATTCCTGTAGAACGCGATAGTTTATATAACGAGCTAAAAACCTACTAAGGAGAAAAAATGGACTTTTTTAAACTCAAAGAAAACAATACGAGTTTTAAAGCCGAAGTTATAGCAGGGCTTACTACTTTTTTGGCTATGGTTTACATTATCCCTGTAAATTCTAGCATAGTAGGAAATACAGGAATGCCTATAGAAGCTTTAATCACCGCAACAGCTTTAATCACCATAGTTGCAAGTGCTTTTAATGCTTTTTTTGCCAATACTCCTGTAGCTATGAGTGTTGGAATGGGTTTAAATGCTTATTTTACCTTTGCAGTTTGTTTAGGTCAAAACATAGCTTGGCAAAGCGCCTTAGGAGCTGTTTTTATTTCAAGTATTATTTTTCTCATACTTTCCTTTACGCATTTTCGCCTTTGGGTAATCCGCAATATCCCAAAAGATTTACGTCTTGCAATTTGTGCCGGTATAGGTTGTTTTATTGCATTTTTAGGCTTAAGTCAAATGGGTGTGATAATGCATAATAAAGATACTTTAGTCAGCATAGGAAATTTCAAAATCCCCCATGTGTTTTTTGGAATTTTTACTCTAGCTTTAATCATCTTTTTTTGGGCTATAAAACTTCGCGGAGCTTTTATTTTGGGGGTATTAGCAAGCTCTATTATCGCTTGGATTTTTCATTTAGATAATGCAAGTTTTCCTGTGCAAATCTTTTCTTTGCCAAATTTTAGCATGGAAAATGGTTTAGGAGCCATCTTTTTACAACTTGATATCAAAAGTGCCTTAAATATTACTATGATACCTATAATTCTTACTTTTTTTATCACTCAACTTTTTGATAGTATAGGAACTATCACAGGTGTGGGTGAAAGAGGAAAGATTTTTAATGATCCCAAAAATGGAGAAAAAAAACTAAGCAAAACCTTAATGGCAGATGCAACAGGATCAGCCTTAGGAGCTATGACAGGTACTTCTACAGTTACTGCTTTTGTAGAAAGCACTACAGGGGTTGAAAGCGGAGGAAGAACGGGGCTTGCAGCTTTAGTTGTAGCTATTTGTTTTGCTTTTACACTTTTTTTACTGCCACTTTTTAAAGCCATTCCTGCAAACGCAATATACCCCGTACTTGTAATGGTTGGAATTTTAATGTTTATGGAAGTTAAAAATATAGATTTTAAAGATAGTGCTATAGCTGTAGCAAGCTTTTTTACTATTATCATGATGCCTTTTACTTACTCCATTACCACAGGTTTTGCTTTTGGTTTTCTTTCTTATTTGCTTGTAAGAATTTTTAAACGCGAATGGGATAAAATCAATCTTGGCATTATAGTTTTAAGTTTATTATCTTTGGGTAATTTTTTACTTATGGCACTACAATAAATTAAGGATATATAATGATATTTTACTCCTATGAAGAATTTAAAGAAGATGTAAAAATTCTTGCTAAAGAAATTAAAAAAGATTTTAACCCCGATGCACTTTTAGCTATAGCAAGAGGAGGGATGAGTTTAGGACACTCTTTAGCAGTGGCTTTAAAAACACGTCAGCTTTTTGCTTTAAACTCAATTCATTACGATAATACAAAAAAACTTGATACTATTGAAATTTTTAACATTCCTGATTTAAGCAAGCACAAAAAAATTCTACTCATTGATGATATAGTAGATAGTGGAGAAAGTTTAGCAGAAATAAAAAAAGTTTTGCTTGAAAAATTTCCTCATATAGAACTTAAAATTGCAACCATTTTTTATAAAAAAACTGCTCTTTTGGAGCCTGATTTTAAAGTAAAAGAGGCTACTGAATGGGTGGATTTTTACTGGGATATAAATCTTGATTAAAAATTTGCTATAATCTTACTTTTAAAATTTTTAGGAGTTTTTGCTTGAGAATAAAATTTATATCTTTTATTTTAATTTTTTTTACTATTTTTGCTTTTGCTAAAGAACAAAATTTAGATGATTTTGAACAAGAATACCAAAACTATCAAGTAAACGATCCACTTTCAGGATATAACAAAGCTATGACAAGCTTTAATGTGGCTTTGTATGATTATGGTTTGCGTCCCGTTCTTAAGGGCTATAACGCCATGACCCCTGAATTTATAAGATTAGGAGTAAGAAATTTCTTTAATAATTTACTTGCTCCTTTGCGTTTTGTAGGCAATGTTTTGCAGTTTAAATTTGAAGAAGCTGGAGAAGAATTTAAAAGATTTACCGCCAATACCATCATGGGTTTTGGTGGACTTATGGATGTGGCATCAAAAATGGGTCTTAAAAAACATCCCTCGGACTTAGGAAGTGTTTTAGCTCACTGGGGTGTAGGAAGCGGTTTTCATATTGTCTTACCTATACTCGGCCCTAGTAATCTTAGAGATACTCTTGCTTTACCTGCAACTTGGTATGCAACTTTTACTGCTTACATTGATCCTACTTGGGCAAGTATAGCTATAAGTGCTTATGGATTTGGTAATGAATTTAGTTTTAGACTTGATGAAATTGATGAAATTTATCACAACACGCCTAATTTATATCCATTCTTGCGTGATGCTTACGAGCAAAGACGCAATGAACTTAGCAAATAAAGGAAAATAATGAAAAAAATATTTTTAATCTTGGCTTTATTTTTTAATGCTTTTGCCTTACAACTAGATGAAATTTCTAGTACTATGCAAAAAAACATTGATGCAAGCTTAAAACTTTTACAAGATAGCAAAGAAGACAAAAAACAAGCTGCTGATGGAATTTTTAAACTTTTTGATAGCATAATAGATTATAAACTCATGGCAAAACTCAGTCTTTCGAAAAATTATTCTAAATTAACCCCAAAAGAACAAGAAAAATTTACCACAGCCTTTGAAACAAGTCTTAAAAAAAGTTTTACCGATAAACTCAGTCTTTATAAAGATCAGGTTTTAAAGGTCAAAAATGGTGAGTTAAAAAATGAAAAACGCTATTTTTTAACTACTTCTATGGTAGTAGATGGGGAAGAAAAAAATATCATTTTCAAATTTTACAATGATAATAACAACTGGCTTATTTATGATGTAGATGTTTTAGGCGTGAGTATAGTACAAACTTATAGATCACAATTTGGAGATATTTTAGCCAACCAAGGCTTTGATGCCCTGCTTCAAAAACTTGAAAGTATTGTCATAGAATAATGTTTGCAAAGCTTTTAAAGTTTTTTATTTCTCGTCCAAAAAGTACTTTTTTTGGAACCTTGTTTATATGCCTGTTTTTAAGCTTTTTTGCTTTTAAGCTTAGTGTAGATGCAAGTGCTGAAAGTTTACTTTTAGAAGATGATGCAGATTTAAAAACTTTTAGAGAAATTTCAAAACATTATAAAAGTGATAATTTTTTACTTTTAGCCTTCAAACCCTATGATGAAAAACCTTTTTCAAATGAAAATTTAGCCAAATTAAAAAAACTTCATGAAGAATTAGAAAAGGCTCCTTTAGTAGAACGCGTTTTTAGTATCATCAATGCCCCTTTGCTTCAAAGTTCGCAAAATACGGATTTAAAAGAACTTTTAAAAAATATCCCAAATATAGAAAGCCTAGACATAAACCGCACAAAAGCCCAAAATGAAATTTTAAATAGTCCCTTTTATAAAAATAATATCATCTCAAAAGATGGAAAAGTAACAGGGCTTATTATTTACTTAAAGCCTGATACAGTTTATAATAATCTTATAGAAAAACGCGATCTTGCTACCGATGAAAAAGAAAAAGATCAAATTCGTCTTGCCATAAAAGAACATCAAGACAAGCAAAAAGTTATCACGAAACAAAGTCTAGATACTATTAAAAGCATAGTTCGCACTTATGAAAAAAATAAAGATACGCTCTACCTTGGTGGTGTAAGCATGATCGCTGATGATATGATAGCTTATATAAAATCTGATCTTGTGCTTTATGGTGTTTCTCTTGTATTTTTACTAGGACTTGCACTTTATTATTTTTTCCGTTCATGGCGTTTTGTTTTTTTACCTCTTTTTATTTGTTTTATAAGCTTAAGTGCGGCTAGTGGAGTTTTTGCACTTTTAAATTTTCAAATCACAGTTATTTCATCAAATTACGTTGCTTTAGTTTTAATTATCACCTTAAGTGTAGTTGTTCATTTGATCACGCATTTTATCGAAAGCACCCAAAATCATCCCAAAGCTAAAGTTGAGCGCATAGTGCTTGAAACCTTACTAGCCAAAGCAAATCCTAGCCTTTATGCCATTGTTACAACGATGATAGGATTTTTTTCTTTAATCCTATCAAATATCGAACCTATCATAAAACTTGGCATTATGATGAGTATAGGTATAGGTTTAGCTCTTATCTTTAGTTATTTGTTTTTAGCAAGTATCTTAGTTCTTTTAAAACCAAAAAATTATCATAAAAAAGAGTTTAAATTTAATCTTTTAGCCTTTTGTGCCAAAACCGCTCTTGATCCTAAAAAGCGTCGCATGATTTATGGAATTTCAGTTCTTGCTATAATCTTAGCTTTAATAGGCATTTCAAAACTCAGAGTTGAAAATTCTTTTGTCAATTATTTCAAAGATGGTAGTGAAATCAAAAAAGGACTTTTGGTTATTGATAAAAATCTAGGTGGAACCTTGCCTTTAGAAGTGATCATTCGTTTTCCAAATAATAAAAACGATCAAAACACAAGTGATACTCTTGATAGTTTTGAAAGTGAATTTGAAAATTTAGCCACACAAGAAACTTATTGGTTTGACTCTAAAAAAACACGTATTGCAAAAAAAGTTCATGAATTTTTAGAAAACAAAAAATTTGTAGGCTCGGTTTTAAGTCTTAATAGTCTTTTAACCCTAGGGAAAAATATCAACGATGGAAAAGAGTTAGATGATTTTGCCCTTGCGTTTTTAAATGAGAATTTACCTGCTAAATTTAAACAAGACTTGCTTTCACCTTTTGTAAGCATAGAAAATAACGAGTTAAGATTTAGCATGCGTATTGTTGATTCTGATCCGAATTTAAGACGTAATGAGTTTTTAATAGATCTTAAAAAACAGCTCAACGAGCTTGTAAAAAATGATGGAGTAGAAGTTCAAATCACAGGCATAATGGTGCTTTATAATAATATGCTTCAAAGTCTTTTTTCATCGCAATTTGATACTCTTATATTTGTAATTTTAGCTATTTTTATACTTTTTATCATTGTTTTTAGAGATTTAAAATTTTCAGTTGCGGCTATATTGGTAAATGTTATTCCTTTAAGTGTGGTTTTTGCTCTTATGGGGCTTTTAGGTATTCCTTTGGATATGATGAGTATTACTATAGCTGCTATTGCTATAGGTATAGGCGTTGATGATGCCCTGCACTATATTTATCGTTTTGGGGAAGAAATTAAAAACAAAAGCCTAGAAGAAGCCATTATGATTTCTCACCTTAGTATAGGTTCGGCACTTTATTATACCACCATTAGCATAGTTTTAGGTTTTAGTGTTATGATGAGTAGCAATTTCATTCCAACAATTTATTTTGGAATTTTAACCGTTTTTGTAATGATTTTGCTTTTAAGTGGAAGTTTGTTCTTATTACCAAGCTTTTTAATTACTATTTATTCTAAGAAAACCAAGCTTCTAAACCAACATAAAGAGCATATATTAAAACAATAATAGCTATATATTTTAAAAAATTTTTCATTTTTTATCCTTTATTAAAATCTTTAAAATGATTTTTGCAAGCTCTAAGGCTTTAAAACGATGAGAGATGTTATTCTTCTCATTCACGCTAAGCTGAGCCAAGGTTTTATCAAAACCCTTTGGAATAAAAAGGCTATCATAACCAAAACCATTTTCACCTTTTTCTATATCTATTACTTTTCCATGCATGGTTCCATGCGTGCTAAATTCCCCCATCAAACCTACCATAGCAATAGCAGCAACATAATGTGCCTTACTTTGTTTAAAACCTTTTTTTACCATTTCATTGACAAGTTTATCACGGTTACTTTTATCATCGCCCTTACCACTAAATCGAGCAGAATAAATTCCTGGATTTCCTTCTAAAACATCTACGCAAATGCCGCTATCATCACTTAAAGCGATAAAATCTTTTTTTTGCTTTTCATCTAAAGCATTAAAAACTGCTCTTGCTTTAATCAAGGCATTTTCTTTAAAAGTTTTTCCATTTTCTTCAATCTCAAAAGGCGTTAAAACTTCATCAAAAGCATAAATTTCAAAATCTTTCAAAATTTCTTTAAGTTCTAAAACCTTATGCTTATTGCTCGTAGCTAGGATAATCTTCATAACAAAAGCTCCAAAATAATATCAAAAACAAAAATATGATTTTATAAAATTTATCCTTGTGCATAGCTTTTAAATATCAAATGATAAAACGATGTTAATCAATGCTTAATCCATTTCATAGTAAAATTATCCTAATTTAAATTTCAAATTTAATAGGAAATTGATAATGCTAAATAATGTCTTACCCTTATCTTTCATAGTTGGAACAAGATTTTTTGGGCTTTTTATAGTTTTGCCAGTTTTAAGTCTTTATGCTTTAAAACTTGAAGGTGCTAATGAATTTTTAGTGGGACTTTTAGTTGGTGTTTACGCCTTAACCCAAATGATTTTACAAATGCCTTTTGGGATTTTAAGTGATAAAATTGGTCGTAAAAAAACCATGCTCATTGGACTGATTATTTTTATAATAGGCTCTTTAATCTGCTCTTTTGCGGAAAATATTTACACCATGCTTTTAGGGAGAATGCTCCAAGGTGCAGGAGCTATTGGAGCAGTAGCTACAGCAATGATAAGTGATTTTATCACAGAAGAAAATCGTGGTAAAGCCATGGCGGTAATGGGTTCTTTTATAGGACTTAGTTTTGCAGCTTCTATGGTGATCTCTCCTTTAATGAGTGCAAAATGGGGTTTATCCAGCCTTTTTGATCTTAGCGCAGCTTTGTCTCTTTTATGTATAATTTTGCTTTATACTGTTGTACCTAAAGAAAACAAAATCACTCATGAAAATGAAAAAACTCCTTTTTTTCATCTTATTAAACAAAAAAATTTAGCCCTTATGAATCTTACTAATTTCATGCAAAAAATGCTTATGAGTATAGCATTTTTAAGCATTCCTATCATTCTAGTAAAACATTTAGGCTTTGCTTCTGATAAACTTTGGATTGTTTATAGCGCTTCTATGGTGGCAGGTTTTATCGCTATGGGCTTTGCTGGAAGCTTAGGCGAAAAAAGAGGTTTAGCTAAACAAATTTTACTCTTAGGAATTGTTTTTTTCATACTTTCTTATCTTTTTTTTACTTTTAGTAATTCTATAGATTTTTTTATCATAGCAGTTGTGATTTTTTTTATAGGTTTTAATTTACACGAGCCTATTATGCAAAGTTGTGCATCAAAATTTTGTAAAGTTCATGAAAAAGGCGCAGCATTAGGATTGTTTAATGCTTTTGGATATGGCGGAAGTTTTACAGGTGGTATTATCGGGGGGATATTTTTGCATCTAGATGCCTTAAATCTTTTGGCTATTATTTTAGTAATTTTAGCTCTAATTTGGCTTGTAGCATTATTTTTCTTAAAAAATCCAGCTGATTTTAAAAACCTTTATCTACCTTTAGAAACACCTTTAAATTTCAGTACTTTTAGCGAAAATTTAGGAGTTGTAGATATTTATAAAAACTCTAAAAATCTTGTTGTTAAATTTGATAGCAAACTTACAAATAAAAAAGAATTAGAAGGCAAAATTAAGATCTAAATCTAATTTTGCCCCGCAAAACCCATTGCTTTTATCATCACTTTTGCCTTGCAATCTGCACAGCAATAAAGTGTTTTGATTTTATTTTCATCATTACCAAATTTAGGCTTCATTAAATTGGCTATTTTTTCTACAGCTTTTTTGGTGGCAAATTCTTTACCACATTCTATACAGGCAAAAAGCTCATCTTTTGCCATGGTTTGATATTCAAAATAAGAAGCTCTAAACTCCATTCCACTACGAACTAATTTTAAAGTATCTTTTTCGGCACAACTTAACTCACAATACCCACAAGTCGTACAAAGAGAAGCATTAAATTTCAAAGCATTTTCTTGTTTATCAGCGATTAAAGCTCCTACATTACAGGCACCCACACAAGAAAGACAAAGCGTACAGGTGTTAGGATTGATTTCTACCTTGCCATAACGCAACCATTCGCCACTTTCTATACTGCCAAAATCTTCATTTTTTATCATTTCTTGCATTCTTTTGGCAAAATTTTCTCTTGTAGTTAAGGTGTTGTTATGAAAATCATATTTTAAATCTTGTATGAATTCTTGCTCTTTTAAAACATTTTGCAATTCTTTTTCATTTTTAGCAACAAAAATAGCTTTTTTTTGAAATTTTCTTTCAAAAAAAGTATTTAAAAGTACAATAGCCTCATTGCTACCACGAGATACAAAGTCCGTATAAAAAACCAAATTTGCTCCACTATTTTGCAAAAGTGTTAAAAAATGCATAGAAGAAAGCCACTTTTCACCCTCTATCATAAAGGGTAAAACATCTTTTGGTAAAGCAAGATTTAAATTTTCTAAAGACATTTTTTTAGGAATGATTAAAATTTTTTTATCTTTATAAAACTCACAAAGGGTAAAAAAACTTTCTCTTGGCATGGGAGCATAATCAAGTGATCCACTAGGACATACACTAATACACCCTCCACAACCCAAACAATCCACTTGAGAAAATTCTAAATGCTTTTTTTCATCATCTTTTAAAATCGCCACAGTAGGACAAATTTCAGCACATTTTGCACAATGCTCACTGCGTCTTTCGTGGTATTGACACACGCTAGCATTATAGCTAATATAAGTTTTATAATGATATTTTGGACTTTTGCTTTGCAAAAACTCTAACAATACTTCAAGATTTTCAAAATTTAAAAGATTATAACATCCACTTTGTCTTGTAAAATCTTTACGCACAACGCTTAAATCCTTAGCTTTAAAAAGCAAAAAATCAAAATCTATTTCCACTTCTTCGCCTTGATTTTTAACCACAGCACAAAGTTCCCCTACACTTCCAAAAACAGCTAAAATTTCTGCACTGCTTAAAGCAATAACCTTAAATCCATGTTCTTTTAAAAACTCTACGGTTTGAGTATCGCTATCTACTAAAATCAAACGATTTTTCACTTCTTTGCTTTGTTCCAAATCAAGCCCTAAGTCATAAACGCTAGCTCTTGCTTCATAAAGCGTTAAAACATTTTTACTTTGCTCTAAAATTTCATCTTGAGAATTTTTAAGATAAAAATTAATCTCAGGGGCATAAATTTGTGCTTTTTGATTTTTATCATTGCAAACTAATGCTTCTTTATCATTTGCCTGATCTAAAATTTCAATAGCATCAGGCAAAGGGATTAAAACATCATTTTTTATATAAACAAAATCTTGCATTATCTTCCTTAATCTCTTTAAAACATCATTTTATAAATTCTATGTTAAAATAACCAAATATTTTCTTAAGGCTTAAGATGAACAAATTTAGAACTTTTCCACAAATTAACACTCTTATTGAAGATGAGAACTTAAAATCCTATCCTTTTTATATCAAAGCATTTTTTTGTAAAAAAGTTGTCGCAAAACTAAAAGAAAATTTTTCCCAAGATGAAATTTCTAAAAATAAACTACTTTTAGAAATCAAAAAAGAAATCAAAACTTTTTACCGTAAAGACTTACAAAGTGTGATTAATGCAAGCGGAGTCGTTATACACACAAACCTTGGCAGAAGTGTAATCCATGAAGAACTTTATGAAGCGTGTAAAGATATCATTTGTAATTATTCTAATGTAGAGTTTGATTTAGAAAATGGAAAAAGAGGCTCTCGCTATGCTTTGGTGCTAGAAAAACTTAAAATGCTTTTTGAATGCGAAGATGCTTTAGTGGTCAATAACAACGCTGCGGCAGTTTTTTTAGTACTTAATTCTCTTTGTTACAATAAAGAAATCATAAGCTCAAGAGGAGAACTTGTAGAAATTGGTGGCAGTTTTCGCGTGCCTGAAGTAATAAAAGCTGCAGGTGTAAAGCTTTGCGAAGTTGGAACTAGCAACAAAACACACTTAAAAGACTATGAACAAGCTATCAGTGAAAATACCGCTCTAATTTTAAAAACCCACAAGTCTAATTTCGCTCTTATGGGTTTTCACAGTGAAGTAAATATAAAAGATCTACATGAACTAGCAAAAGAAAAAGGACTTTTGAGTTATTATGATCTAGGTTCTGGCTGGTGTGAAAATTTAAATGAAAAACTGATTAAAAATGAACCTAAAATCAAAAAACTCGTGCAAGAATGTGATATTTTAAGTTTTAGTGGAGATAAACTTTTTGGTAGCGTACAAGCAGGCATTATACTTGGAAAAAAAGAACTCATAGAAAAACTTAAACAAAATCAACTTTTAAGAATGCTAAGAGTGGATAAATTAACCCTATCTTTTTTAAACGAAAGCTTAAAAGCTTATTTGCAAAAAGATTATGAAAAAATTATTACCTTAAAACTTTTAAATGATGACTTATCCTTTATAGAGAAAAAAGCTTTAAGAGTGCAAAAAGAATTAAAATTTCAAACCCAGCTTAAAAAAAGCAAAAGTTTAGTAGGAGGAGGCTCAATGCCTGATAAAAGTTTAGATACTTATATACTAACTTTTCAAGGAGATGCTTTAAAACTACAAACTCGATTTAGAAAAGAAAATATCGTAGGACGCATTGAAAATGATGAATTTGTTCTTGATTTTAGAACTATACAAGAAAGTGAACTTCAAAAACTTATTCTTACAATCAATCAAATGGAAAACTTATGAAATCTGTTATTATAGGAACTGCAGGACATATTGATCATGGAAAAACTTCACTCATTAAAGCTTTAAATGGTTTTGAAGGCGATAGTTTAAAAGAAGAACAAGAAAGACAAATCACCATTAATTTAAGTTTTTCAAATCTTAAATTAAAGGATAAAAACATTTCTTTTATCGATGTTCCAGGACATAAAGACTTGGTTAAAACTATGGTAAGTGGAGCTTTTGGCTTTAGTGTTTGTTTATTTGTCGTAGATATTAATGAGGGTTTAAAAGAACAAAGTTTAGAACATTTAGAAATTTTAAAAATTCTTGATATTAAAAATATTATTTTAGTACTTAGTAAATGCGATCTTTGTGAAAATATAGAGCAAAAAAGTGTAAAAACTTTAGAAGAGTTAAAAAATTTAAATTATCCCATTTTAAAAGTATTTCACACCAGTATAAAAAATAATCAAGGCATAGAAGAATTAAAAAATTATCTTTATACCATAGAAAACAAAGAAAACGATGAAGAACTGATTTTTCATTATTATATCGATAGAGTTTTTTCTCTAAAAGGCATAGGAACTGTCGTTACAGGCAGTCTTAATGAAGGAAGCATCACTTTAAATGAAAAAATCATCTGTTTAGACACTCAAAAAGAACTCATTGTTAAAAATATACAAAACCACGATACTAATTTAGAGCAAATCAAAGCTTGTAACCGTGTGGCTTTAAGTTTAAATTGTGATTATAAAGAGTTAAAAAAAGGTTATTTACTAAGTAAAAAAGGTTATTTTAAAGCCTTTAAAGAATGCGATACTTTAGTTAAAGCAAAAAATTTACAAAATAGCAAAATGATTTTTTGCGTGGGTTCAAGACAAATAGAATGCAAAATAAATATATTAAAAAAACTAGAAAATGATGAATTTTTTGTGCATTTTAGTTTTGATAAAAATGTATTTTTAAGTTTTGATGAGGCTTTTATTTTATTACAAAACAATCGTGTTATAGGCGGTGGTAGGGTTTTAAATCCTTTAAGCGAACCTTTAAAAAAAGAACAAAAAAATAAATTTTTAATGTTTTTGAAAAATAAAGATTTTAAAGCGGCTTTTTCCTTCTTAAAAGACGCACACAAATATGGCTTTGGCTTGCTTTCAAGTTATCAAAGATTTAAACTCTCTCATCAAAAAGCATTGAAATTAGCAAAAGAATTAAATCAAGTATTTGTCGATGAAAAAAATCTTAATGTATATCATTTACAAAGTCTAGAAGAAATTAAAAATTTCATCAAATTCATACTTGAAAAAAATCCTTATGCCATGCTTTCAGCACATTCTTTAGCCTTAAGGATTACTTGGGCAAGTGAAAATTTTTGCGAACTTGGGCTTAAAGAAATGTCAAATTTATTGGATTTTCAAAATGGAATTTATTTTAAAAAAGGTATAGATTTTGAAAAACTTCAAGAAAAAAACAATAACCAAATGTATGAAATTTTAAAAAAACAAGGTATTAAACCCGAAGCTCCTTATAATCTTTATGATTTTTTAGAACTTGATAGAAAAAGCGGAGATAATATACTCAAAAAACTTACCCAAAAAGGCTTGGTTGTAAGACTTTCACACAATCTTTTTATAGAAAAACAAGCTCTTGAAAAACTTATGCAAGAATGTTTAAATTTATTAAAAAATCAAAGTCTTGATGTGCAAAGTATGAAAGAATATTTTAATCTTTCAAGAAAATATGCTATTGCTTATTTAGAATACTTAGACAAATTTCCTCAAGTAAGTAAAGAAGCTGAAAAAAGATTTTTAACAAACATTTAGAAAATCATTATAGAATTAAACATAATTTATTTAAAGGATTTATAAACTATGAAAAAATTAAGTTTAATTCTTGCCTGTTCAGCATCTTTGTTTGCTGCAAGTAATTCAGAAATTAGTGATTTTTATTCAAAAAGCATTAAAGCACAATTTCCAAATGCTACCGTTAGTGTATCAAATCGTCAAAAGGTTGGTAATACGGGTTTTGAAAGTGTTATTGTAAGCGTTGAATTAAATGGACAAAAACAAGAAAACATTCTTTTTACAAAAGATAGTCTTATTACCCCTGATCTTATCGACTTGAAAACGGGAATTTCTTATGCTCAAGAATATGAAATGAAAAAATTTCAAGAAGCAAGAGAAAATTTTACAAAAAATGCTAAAGCTGTAGCACAAAAAGAAACCATGGTAATAGCTTTGGGAGATAAAAATAAACCTGCAATTTATGTTTTTTCGGATCCTGAATGCCCTTATTGTAGAGAACATTTAGCTCAAATTGATGATGAACTTAAAAACTATCAAGTTAATTATATTTTAACTCCAGTACATGGAAAATCTGCTTTTGAAAAATCCGCTCTAATCTACAAAGAAGCAAAAAAAGCAAAAAATGATAAAGAAAAAATCGCAATTTTAAACAAATACTATGATGCAAATATCAAAAATTATCCAAAAGTAAGTGATGCAGAATTAAAAGAAGTTTTTTCCTTATATGAAAAATATCGCTCATTAGGTCTTAGCGCTACTCCAACTATTATTAAATAAACCTAATGTCTAAATTTGCTTTAATTTTAAGCTTTTTTATAGCACTCTTTATGAGTGCTTGCACCAATGCAACTTTCATACAAAGCTTTATTCAAACAAGCAATGAAGGCATTTTTATCAGATCACAAAAACAACAAAGTTTTAAAATTTCCTTTCAAAATCCTAGCCAACTTCAAACTACTTTGGATAGAGATTTGGCTTTAAAACTTAAAAATTTAGGCTTAAAAGAAGTAAAAGAGAATGCAGATTATGAAATTTTAATCAATCTTGTAGATATGAAAAAGCATTCTTATGCTCAAAAAATCACAACTTCAGCAAGATTTTTTTATGATTTTGATCCTTTGGAAAGCGATGGAGAATGGATGGTGGAAAACTACTATACTATGCAGGTTAATTTACAAATCAACTCTAAAAATCACAATTCTCAAAAAACAAGTCTTCTTGCAAGAACGGCTTATCTTGGAAATAAAGAACGCTGTCAATTATCTTTAGAAAATAAAATTATAAATCAAATAGTGAGTTTTTTTTATTTTTAAGAAAAGACAATCAAGAGTATAAAGACTCTTGATTTTAAGAATTATTAAGCAAAATAAGGTTTAATTTGTTCTACCCAAGCATCAATTCTTGATTCAGTTTGATCTTCTTGATTATCATTGTCAAGAGCAAGTCCAACAAATTTACCATCTACAACCGCATCGCTTGCTTCAAATGTATAACCATCAGTTGAAACTTCTCCCACCAAATTTGCACCTGCATCTTTTAAATTTTGAGCTAATTTACCCATGCCGCCACAAAAAGTGTCAGAATAACTTTCACTATCACCCATACCAAATACAGCTACAGTTTTTCCACCAAGACTAAGCCCTGAAAAATCAAAACCATCCCAATCATCTTGCAAATCACCACTTCCCCAAGTTGAAGTTCCACAAATTAATTTATCGTAAGAATTTATTTTAGATGCATCAATATCTGAGATATTAAAAACATCGCTAATTCCAAGTTTTGAAGCAATTGTATTAGCCGCTCCTTCTGTATTCCCCATAGCACTACCATAGATTACTGCTACTGACATTATTTTCTCCTTATAATTTGATTTGATATTTTATACGGAACTAATTTTAACATAGTTTTGTTTAAATCACACAAAAAATGTTTTATTTCAATAAAATGTGTGAAATTTTTGTTACGCGGACAAACAATATAAAATTTTTCAAAATTATTTTCTTTTATTAAATCCAATAATCCATGAATTTCATTTTCAATTTTTAAATTATGTATATTAATCTCTTTGCAAAGTGGTAAAATTGCAAATTTCTTATCTATTATAATAAGATCACCATCTTGATCTATATTTTTTCCATTATTTTGAAAAGAAACCTTATCATAAACATAAGAGCTAAATAAAATTTGCGCATCAAAACAAATGCCATAAAGATAAATTCTTAAAAGTCTTAAAAGATCGATATTCTTAGATATTTTAGTATTAAAAATTAAGCTTTTTCTTTTTTGAAAGTAGAAAGCGTATGTATTAAGCTTGATATTTATATTTTGAATCTTACCAAATGAAACATGCATTATATCATGTAAAAAATTTCCAAATATCATTTTTAAACTCTTGGTATTTTTTGCATATATAAAGAGGAATTTTTAGAGCGCTATCAACGCTCGCATTATATTGAGTTAAAAAAGTCAACATAAGCTCTTGATTGTTTAAATAGCGATAAATTTGCGGTATAAATTCTCGCTTATCATCAAATCCAAATAACATCTTTAACCTTTATAGCAAGAAAATTCTTTATTAAGATTAAAAATTTTACAATATTCACAATACACACAACTTACACTTCTTTTTGCACAAACTAATGGAATTTTACGCTTTTTAGCTTCACTTTTGATTTTTTTCATAGTATTATGATTTAAAAAGCTTGTTAACATTACTATACATTCTGTATCACAAGGAATCGGCTTGCGATTAACTCTATTTTCATTACGCGCATCCCAGTGTTCTATTTTTTTAGCACCTAAATCATGTAAAACAGCTCTAATAGGAGTGATTTCATCTGCACCAATAACCAAAACTGACATAAATTCTCCTTTGTGATTTTTAAAATATATTTTGATAATTATTATTATAATATAAAAAAACTAAATTTATTTTGAAATTTATTATTAATAAAATGCAATTATTCAGTTAATTTTAATTTTTAATAGATATAATTTACTAATTAATAAATTTTATTATTTAGGAGAAAACAATGAAAAAATTGACTAACGATTTTGGAAACATTATAGCCGATAACCAAAATTCATTAAGCGCAGGCGCAAAAGGACCTTTACTTATGCAAGATTATCTTTTACTTGAAAAACTTGCTCATCAAAATAGAGAAAGAATTCCAGAAAGAACCGTTCATGCTAAGGGAAGTGGAGCTTATGGCGAAATAAAAATTACGGCAGACTTAAGTGCTTATACCAAAGCTAAAATTTTTCAAAAAGGCGAAGTTACTCCATTATTTTTACGCTTTTCAACAGTAGCAGGTGAAGCAGGTGCAGCAGATGCTGAACGCGATGTGAGAGGTTTTGCTATTAAATTTTACACCAAAGAAGGAAACTGGGACTTGGTAGGAAATAACACTCCGACATTCTTCATCCGTGATGCTTATAAATTCCCTGATTTCATCCATACTCAAAAAAGAGATCCAAGAACACATTTAAGAAGCAATAATGCTGCTTGGGATTTTTGGAGTTTATGTCCTGAAAGCTTACATCAAGTAACCATTCTTATGAGTGATAGAGGAATTCCTGCAAGTTATCGTCATATGCATGGATTTGGAAGCCATACTTATAGTTTTATTAATGATAAAAATGAAAGATTTTGGGTGAAATTCCATTTTAAAACCCAACAAGGGATTAAAAATCTTACCAACCAAGAAGCTGCAGAGCTTATAGCAAAGGATAGGGAAAGTCATCAAAGAGATCTCTATAATGCTATAGAAAATAAAGATTTTCCAAAATGGAAAGTTCAAGTTCAAATTCTTGCTGAAAAAGATATAGAAAAGCTTGGATTTAATCCTTTTGATTTAACAAAAATTTGGCCTCATAGTCTTGTACCTTTGATGGATATAGGCGAAATGATTCTAAACAAAAATCCTCAAAATTATTTTAATGAAGTTGAACAAGCTGCCTTTAGTCCAAGCAATATCGTTCCTGGAATTGGCTTTAGCCCTGATAAAATGTTGCAAGCTAGAATTTTTTCATATCCTGATGCACAAAGATATAGAATAGGAACTAATTATCATCTTTTACCAGTAAATCGTGCAAAAAGCGAAGTGAATACTTACAATGTCGCTGGTGCTATGAATTTTGATAATTATAAAAATGATGCTGCTTATTATGAACCAAACAGCTATGATAACAGCCCAAAAGAAGATAAAAGCTATCTTGAACCTGATTTAGTCTTAGAAGGCGTGGCACAAAGATATGCTCCACTAGATAATGACTTTTATACTCAACCAAGAGCTTTATTTAATCTTATGAATGATGATCAAAAAACTCAACTTTTTCATAATATTGCTGCTTCTATGGAAGGAGTTGATGAAAAAATTATCACTAGAGCTTTAGAACATTTTGAAAAAATTTCACCTGATTATGCAAAAGGAATTAAGAAAGCTTTAGAAAAATAATTTTTACTTGCCACTTTTGGTGGCAAACTAAAGATTATAATAATTAAGGAAAAACAATGACAACTCTTAGTTTAGAAGAAGAAAAAAGATTTGAAGAGCTTTGCAAAATGGCTTTTAATTTTGCAAGAAATAATGAATGTGAAAATCTTAAAATCATGATAGAAGCGGGTTTAAATGTAAATTTAAAAACTCATAAAGGCGATAGCTTACTTATGCTTGCAGCTTATAATAATTCTTATGAAAGTGCTAAAATGCTTTTAGAAAAAGGTGCAAAAGTAGATGAAAAAAACGATCGTGGACAAACCCCATTAGCAGGAGTTTGTTTTAAAGGATATTTACCTATGTGTGAACTTTTAGTTAAATATGGAGCAAATATTGACGAAAACAATGGTTTAGGAATGACACCTTATACTTTTGCTATTATGTTTGGACGCAAAGATGTGGCAGAATTTTTACTCAAAAAATCTAAAAATAATTTTTTAAAGAAAATGAGCCTAAAAATACTAAAATTTATCAAAAAATTTTAGTATTTTTTAAATTTCTTCAGATACCTATAAACACTAGGTTCTGAAATTTTTAAAAATTTTGCTACGATAGGAACCGCTCCTTTTATATTAAAAATACCTTTTTCATATAGCTTTTCAGCAATTTCTTCTTTTTGAGTAATACTTAATTGATAATCAGAATTTAAATAACTAGAATCTACACTTTGAACTAAAATATCCTCTATCGAGTGACTTAATGTTTCTATGTTTGAATCATTTTGAGAAAAACTAATATTTCCTAAAATATCACCCATATCTCCAATTTTTTCTAAATCAATCATCTTGCATATTAAATCTCTCATAATGCTAGTATCATGATTGATACACAAAATACCTACTAATTTATCATGATTTTTAATAAAAAAAGTAGATCCTCTAATTAATTTTGATTTTCCAACAAGAGCCTTATAATCACATAAAAAATCTTTTTCTAAATATTTTTTATTTTGCATAAGCTCACTTGCAAAAGCAGTCAAGGGAGAATCTAAACTTCTCCCACTAATGTGATTATTAGCAATTGCCGCAATATAAGCTCCATCTTCAGTAATTACATGAAACACTATCTCATATTGCTCACCTAGGACTTCTCCTAAAAAATATGTCAACTTTATAAATTGTTGTTTTTGTCCCTCATCCATAAAACCGCCTTCAATAAAAATTAATATAATATTAAATTCTACTCTTTATACTTTAAAACATTTCTTAAAAATAAAATTTTATTATTATAATAATAAACTATTGACAAGTTATTATTGTAGTGATAAAATTCACTCTGCTTAATCTATATTCAACAAAGGAGAATTCATGTCAAACTATCCAAAAGCTATTGGTCCATACTCAGCTTACAGAGAAGCAAATGGACTTTTATTTATATCAGGACAACTTCCTATCAACCCTGATTCAGGCGAAATAGAAAGCCATGATATCAAAGAACAAACCAAACAATCTTTGAAAAATATCGGTGCTATTTTAGAAGAAAATGGTATCAGTTATGATAAAGTGATTAAAACCACTTGCTTTTTAGCCGATATTAATGATTTTATAGCATTTAATGAAATTTATGCTGAATTTTTTAAAGATCCTTATCCAGCAAGAAGTGCTTTTGCGGTAAAAGATCTGCCAAAAAAAGCTAAAGTAGAGATAGAGATTATCGCTCAAAAAGGCTAAAATATGCTAGGTATTGTTTTATCTCTATTTAGCATTTTTTTACTTGTTTTTATGCTTTATAAAAAAATCAATGCTCACATGGCATTGCTTTTAAGTGGCTTGCTTTTACTTTCCTTAGCTGCTATTTTTGGACTTTCTCCACACATTGTTACCAAAGATTCTTTAAATTTAGGTTTTTTTGATATTTTTCAAGTTTTTAATCAAACCATGTCAAGTACATTAGCAGGGCTTGGACTTACACTTATGACTATAGCAGGTTTTTCTGCTTATATGGATCATGTAGGGGCTTCTTATGCACTTTTTAAAGTTTTTGAAAAACCTTTAAAAGTCGTAAAATCTCCTTATGTTTTACTCATAGTTGCTTATTTTATCGTGCAATTTTTAGTTCTTTTCATCCCTTCTCACGCAGGCTTGGCACTTTTACTTATGGTTACTATGTATCCTATACTTGTACGCTCTGGTGTTTCAAAACTTTCTGCCTTAAGTGTGATTGCTATTTGTCAATATATCGATCATGGACCTGGGAGTGGAAATGTGATCATGGCGTCAAAAGTAGCTGAAATTGATCCTGCAATTTATTTTGTTCATTATCAACTCCCTACAACCTTGCCTATCATTATAGCTGTAGGTATTGCAATATATCTTTGCAATAAATTTTTTGACAAAAAAGATAATTTTGTCTTCAATGCACAAGAAATTGAAAAAGAACTAAATGAAAATGAAGGCAAAGAAAAAGAACTTAAAAAACCTCCTAGAATTTATGCGATTTTACCTATAATTCCTTTGGTTTTAATCCTAGGATTTAGTTCAGTACTCGATAGCATCTTGGTTTTAATGGGAATAAATAGTGCTGAAGAAGTCAAAGCAGCTGCTAGTACCGCAATTAAAATGAATGTTCCAGTAGCAATGGTTATTTCAACTTTTGTGGCTATTATTTTTGAAATGATACGCTATAAAAGTATAGTAGAAACTCTTAATTCTATTATGATTTTCTTTAAAGGAATGGGACATTTATTTGTTATCACAGTTTCACTCATCGTTTGTGGTCAAGTATTTGCAAGTGGTCTTTTATCTGTAGGTTTTGTAGATACTTTAATAGAATTTTGCAAAAATGCAGGATTTGGAGTTTTGGCTATTATTATCGTCGTTTCAATCTTGCTTGCAGTTTGTGCTTTCTTAATGGGTTCAGGAAATGCAGCATTTTTTAGTTTTGCTCCACTTATCCCAAATATAGCAAAACACTTTGGAGTTGAAACTATCACCATGATAGCACCAATTCAAATCATGACGGGCTTTGGAAGATGTGTTAGTCCTATTGCACCAGCGATCTTAGCTATTTCAGCTATTGCAAAAGTAAGTCCTTTTGCCGTGGTTAAAAGAACAGCTATTCCTATGCTTGTAGCGGCTATTGTAAATATTGTTATGACTTATATCTATCTTTAAAAAGGAGAAAAAATGAACTCAAAAACTAAACTTATTCATTGTGGTAGAGGCGATCAAGGTGCTGAAGTAAGATCAGTTAATCCTACACTTATGCGTGCATCAACCATACTTTTTAAAGATCACGCAACTTGGCAAAAATACAGAGAATTAAGAAAAACAGATCGTGTTTTAAGCTATGGAGCTAGAGGAACAACAACCAATTTTGAACTTGAAAAACTTATTTGCACTCTAGAGGGTGGCTATAGAGCACAACTTTTCCCAACAGGACTTGCAGCATTAGCTATGGTACTTTTAAATTATGCAAGCAAAGATGCACATTTTTTAATCACCGATGCAATTTATGGGCCTGTAAGAACGATTTGCGAATTATTTTTAGAAAAAATGGGTGTTGAAATTGATTTTTTAAAAGCTGATGCAAGTGATGTAGAAGAAAAAATCAAACCTAATACCAAGCTTATCTTATGTGAAAGTCCAGGTTCTATACTTTATGAAATCATAGATTTACCAAAACTTTGCAAAATTGCCCATGCGCATAATATCCCTGTAGCTATTGACAATACTTATTCTAGTGGATATTTTCTAAATCCTTTAGAACTTGGAGTGGATATTTCAGTTATCGCTGCTACAAAATATCTTAGTGGACACTCTGATGTAACCATGGGTATAGTAGTAATCAACGAAAAAGAATGGAAAAATTTTGACAAACTTCCAGAAGCTTTAGGCTTTACAACAAGTCCTGATGATGCTTACTTAGTACTTCGTGGTATGAGAACACTAGATGTAAGAATGAAAGCTCATGAAAAAAGTGCTGATGAAATTGTAGAGTTTTTACAAAACAGAAAAGAAATTAAAACAATTTTCTATCCAAAACTCAAATCCCACCCAAATCATGAAATTTTCATGCGTGATCATAAAGGTGCAAATGGTATGATTACCATAGAATTTGCAGAAGGTTATAGCAAAGATGATGCTATTAAATTTGTAGATAAACTAGAATACTTTTCAATTGGTGCTAGCTGGGGTGGATATGAAAGCTTAGCCACCGTAACTACTCCACCTAGAACTGCAACAAATTGGAGTGCAAGAGGACCATTTGTAAGATTTCATATAGGTCTTGAAGATACTAAAGATTTAATTGCTGATTTAACACAAGCTTTTGATAGTATTAAAAAATAAGGAGATAAGATGACAGGAATTAGCGTATTTGATCATAGATTACTAGCAGACTCATGGAGCACGCAGGAAATGCGTGCTATTTTTTGCGAACAAAACCGCATACAAAAATGGCTCGATGTTGAAGCAGCTTTAGCAAAAGCACAAGCAAAACTTAAAATTATCCCTAAAAAAGCAGCTGATGAGATCGCAAAAAAAGCTCATTATAAATTTATAGATATGGACTTTATCTTTGCTGAATTTAAAAAGACCAAACACCCTTTAGTTCCTACTGTAAGAGGATTAGAAAAAGCTTGCGATAATAATTTAGGCGAATATGTACATTTTGGAGTAACCACTCAAGATATCATCGATACAGGACTGGTTTTACAATTTAAAGAAGCAATGACTCTTATAAAAAGCGAATTAAAAGCTATCGCAAAAGCCCTAGCAAAACTAGCTAAAACCCATAAAAATACTGCTATGATGGGAAGAACTTTGGCACTTCAAGCTTTGCCTATTACTTTTGGACATAAAGTAGCTATTTGGTTAAGTGAACTTGAGCGTCATTTTGAAAGAATACTTGAACTTGAAAAAAGACTTTATGTAGGTAGTATAGTAGGCGCTGTAGGAACTAAAGCAAGTTTAAGTGATGAGTGCAATGAGGTAGAAAAACTCACTTTAGAAAATTTAGGACTTGATGTGCCTAATATTTCTTGGCAGAGCGCACGTGATCGCTTTATAGAACTTGGTTTTGTACTAGGTAATATCAACGCAACCTTTAACAAAATCGCTCATGAAATTTTAATCCTTTCGCATAATGAAATTGATGAAGTTGCTGAACCTTTTGGCAAAGGACAAGTAGGATCAAGCACTATGCCACACAAAAGAAATCCTGCGGTAAGCGAAAATGCAGTTACAGTAAGCAATGCTTTTAAAGCAAATTTAGCCATTTTAAGTGATATTGAAAGACATGAACATGAAAGAGATGGTCAAGTTTGGAAAATGGAATGGAAGCTTTTACCTGAAATGTTTTTAATGCTTTCTGTGGTTTTAGCAAACATGAAATTCGCTCTTAGCGATTTAGAAGTAAAAAAAGATAAAATGCTTAAAAATTTAAATACTCTTAATGGTTTTGTTTTAGCCGAGCGTGTTATGTTTGCATTAAGCGATCATTATGGAAAACAACATGCCCATGAAATTATTTATGAAAATGCTATGCTAGGTATAGAAAAACAAAAAACTTTTAAAGAAGTTTTACTTGCAGATAAAAGAGTATCTAAGGTATTGAAAGAAAAAGAAATTGATGCTTTGCTTGATGCAACAACCTATGTAGGATATGCACCAAAACTTGTAGATGAATTTTTGGCAAAAATCAAAAATAGCGCTATCTTAAAATAGGAAAAATCATGTTCTATAGTGAAATTTTAGCGGATTTTATTTTCAATCTTAAATATGAAAATATCCCTAATACAGTTGTTCAAAGGGCTAAAGAGCTTATACTTGATAGCCTTGGAACAGCTATAGCAGCAAGCAAAGAAGAATGTGTTTTAAATGCTTTTAAAGCTTTTAAAAATTTAAGTACAGAAAAAAATACTCCTATTTGGGTAAATGATCAAAAATTAGATCCTATATACGCAGCTATGCTAGATGGCATTGCTTCTCATGCGTTAGATTTTGACGATACGCATACAGAGGCGATTTTGCATGCAAGTGCGATTTTAACTCCACTTTGTTTAAGTTATGGTTTTCATGTTAGTAAAGATGCAAAAAAAATCATCAAAGCTTTTATAATAGGCTGGGAAATTGCAGCTAGAATAGGTATTGCAAGTAAAGGCACTTTTCATAAGCGTGGTTTTCATACCACTGCTATTGCAGGAATTTTTGGAAGTGTGAGTGCAAGTGCAATCTTGCTAGATCTTAACAAAGAACAAATCATCAATGCTTTAGGACTTGCAGGAAGTTTTGCAAGTGGGGTTAATGAGTTTTTATCCAATGGATCCAATTCAAAAGTTTTACATATTGCCAATGCTATTAAAAACGGCATTATGGTAGCTCATTTTGCTAAAAACAATATGAGTGGACCTTTGAGTATTTTTGAAGGTAGGGATAATATCTTTAAATGTTTTGGTATAGAAGAAGAATGCGATAAAACAGAACTTAGCAAAGCCTTAGGAGAAATTTGGCAAACTATGCAAGTTTCAATCAAGCCTTATCCAAGTTGTCATTTTGCTCATGGGCTTATTGATTGTGCCATTGCTTTAAAAAATGATGGTTTAAAAGCTGATGAAATTAAAAGTATTCATTGTTTTGTAGATGAAGTTCCTATTTCTTTTATCTGCGATCCTTTGGAAGTAAAATACACTCCAAATAGTGCTTATGAAGCTAAATTTTCGATGCCTTTTTTAATGGCTCTAGGATTCTTTGATGGTAAAATCACTCTTGAATCTTATGAAAATTTAAAGCGTGAAGAAGTACTAGAATTTGCTAAAAAAATCAGTTACGAAAAAAGAAAATCTCAAGGCTTTCCAAAATATTTTCCAGGACATTTAGAAGCCAGTTTGCAAGATGGACGTATAATCCAAAAAGATGTTTTTATCAATAAAGGTAATTTTGATAATCCACTAAGTTTTGAAGAATTAAAAGCTAAATTTTTAGCCAATGCACAAATTTACCTTGATAATGCTAAAGCTAACAAAATTCTAGATCAAATCATCAATCTAGAAAATTTAAACCGCTTTTCTTTTTAAATATTAATCCTTCTTTTTACAAGAAGGATATTTCATTACACTTTTTTATTATAATATTTATTATTAATTTAGGAATTACAATGACTTTAAACGAGTTAAAAGATGGACAAAAGGCTATTATTGTCAATTTAAACGCTCACAAAGAACTCAAAAATAGACTTTTAAGCTTTGGATTTATTAAAAATAAAAACTTGAAAAAAATTCACTCCTCTTTAAAAAATGCCACCATAATGGTAGAACTTGATACAAGTTGTGTTATCCTAAGATCTGATGAAGCTAAAACCATAGAAGTGAATCTTATATGAAAAAAATCAAAATAGCCCTTGTAGGTCAGCCTAATGTAGGCAAAAGTCTTCTTATTAATGCGCTTTGCAAAGCTAATATGAAAGTAGGAAATTTTAGCGGAGTTACTATAGAAAAAGCAAGCGCAAAAACTTTTTACAAAAACTATGAATTTGAAGTCATTGATTTACCAGGAACTTATTCTTTAGATGGATATAGCGAAGAAGAAAAAATCACACGTCATTTTTTAAATCAAAATGACTATGATGTTATTGTTAATGTTTTAGATGCCACCAATTTAGAACGTAATCTTATCCTTAGTGCAGAACTTTTAAGCCTTAATAAAAAAATGCTTTTAGCTTTAAATATGTGCGATGAAGCCAAAAAAGAAGGTATAGAGCTTGACACTTCTGTTTTAAGCCAAGAATTTCAAAGTCAAGTTGTTGAAATTTCAGCAAAAACAAAAGAAAATTTAGAACTTTTGCTGCAAAAAATTATTATTTTATTTGAAAATAAATTTATTCCAAGATCCCAATTTTATACTCCGCTTTGCGAAAAAAGTCCAGAAAAAGAAGATTTATTATATTTTATTAATGAACTTTCAAAAAAAATTATTACACACAAAAAAGAAGAAAGAAATTTAACCAAAAAAATCGATGCCTTACTTATCCATAAATTCTTTGGCTTACCTATATTTTTATTTTTAATGTGGCTTTTATTTCAACTCACCTTTAGCTTAGGACAAATTCCTATGGATTATATAGAATCAGGCTTTAATGCCTTAGGTGAATTTGTTAAAAACAATATTTCTAATACCTTTATCGCTTCAGCTTTGGCTGATGGGATTATCGCAGGTGTTGGCGCTGTGATACTTTTTTTACCTAATATAATGATTTTATTTTTAGGCATAGCTCTTTTAGAAACCACAGGCTATATGTCAAGAGTAGCTTTTTTACTTGATGGGATTTTACATAAATTTGGTTTGCATGGTAAAAGTTTTATTCCACTAATCACTGGCTTTGGTTGTTCGGTACCTGCTTTTATGGCTACACGCACTCTTAAGAACAAAAGAGATAGGCTTTTAACTCTTTTTGTGATCAATTTTATGAGTTGCGGGGCAAGACTTCCTGTATATGTGCTTTTTATCGGTGCTTTTTTTCCAAGTGAAAAAGCAGGAAATTATCTTTTTGGAATTTATATTTTAGGTGCGATTTTAGGACTTTGTGCTGCAAAATTTTTAAGAATGACAGCATTTCGTGGACTTGATGAACCTTTTGTTATGGAAATGCCAAAATATCGTATGCCAAATTGGCATTTAGTTTGGTTTATGGTTTATAATAAAGCCAAAATGTATCTTAAAAAAGCAGGAACTTTCATACTTTTGGCCTCTTTGCTCATATGGTTTGCTAGCAATTTTCCAAAAAGTGAAGAAAATTTAAATGATTTTAATGCTCAAGAAAGAGCTATAGAACAAAGTTATTTAGGACAATTTGGCAAAGGCATAGAACCTATTTTTAAACCCCTTGAGTTAGATTGGAAATTAAGCGTATCTTTAATCAGTGGTTTGGCTGCTAAAGAAGTGATGATCTCAACTATGGGCGTGCTTTATTCACTAGGAAAAGATGTAGATGAAACAAATAATGATTTAAAAGGAATTATCGCTAAAAACATACCTATACCAAGTGCAGTGGCTTTTATTTTATTTGTAATGATTTATAATCCCTGCTTTGCAGCAACTATAGTTTTTTCAAAAGAAAGTGGAAAGCTAAAATACACTCTCTTTCTCTTTCTTTTTACCTGCACAAGTGCTTATATAGTAGCTTTTATAGGGCTTCATATTGCTAAAATTTTATTAAATTAACTTGCTTTTAATGATGAAATTTTAGTAATATTATCTTCAAAAGCTTTTAAAATACTATAAGCAATACCTTCAAAATCAAGCCCACCGCAAAGATAGATTAAAGTCATACGAAAAGATTTACTCACATCAAGCTTTGGTTTTTCAGCGTTTATATTTAACTTAAAATCATAAGGACTTGCATGTTTAAAAGCATAATTTTTTGCCGCAATTAAAAAATCATTCTTATCTTTTAAAAATGCGCCTTTAACCAAAATAAAACTCATCTCAAGATATTTCCAAAAATCTTTTGAAGGCATAGGATTTTCATCAAAATTTTGTTCTATAAAAGCATAGTTTTTCTCAAAAGATTTTTTATAATTTTCTACAAGCAAAGCGCCTAATTTATTTTTAGCTATATTTTGTAAAATAAGTTTTATATTGCTTTCAAATTCAAAATCTATTTGTTCTAAAATTTTAATTTGCTCTTCTAGAAAAAATTCTTGTTTTAACTCTTCATTACAAAGTTTAGCGTAAGAAAAAATACTTGCCATAGGCTTTTCATAATTCCCAAACTCATCCCAAAAATTTTTCTCACTACAGGCTATACAACCATGTCCTGCAGCCACTGGCCAAGAAGTTTTAGCATTGAATTTCACTTTAGGGCAGTTGTTGTAAGTATAAGGTCCTTTACAACCTATCTTAAATAAACAAGCTCCATTCTTTGCAGCTTCATCATCAAAATGTTCAGCAAAAATCCCACTTTCAAATTTCGCCTTTCTTTCACACATATCATGCAAACATTTACCATAAGCCCACATAGGACGATTTTGCTCATCAAGTTCAGGCAAAACTCCAAATAAAGCAAAAAAACTTAAAGTCGTAATGATATTTACATCACTTGGAGGACAACCTGGGATATTTACTACTTTTTGACTTAAGACTTCACTAATACCACAGGTTTTACTAGGATTTGGATAGGCAGCTTGAATACCACCATAACTTGAACAAGTACCCACTGCAAAAATAGCCTTGGCTTTAGCGGCTAGTTTTTCTAAAATTTCATAGCCACTCTCTCCTTGTGCTCCTATAGTAAGAAAAAAGGTATCAATCGCTGCAACACCACCTTCAACCGCTAAAATAAAATCTTCTTCTAAAACATGCTCTAAAAGCTCTTCGGCTTTAGTACCATTTGCTGCCATTAAAGTTTCATGATATTCTAAAGAAAAAAAATCAAAAATAAACTCATCAAAACTTGGCAACTCAGAACGCAACAAACTCTCACTACACCCTGTACATTCACAAAGATGAAGCCATACTAACTTTGTTTTAGGTGCGATTTGAAAAAATCTTTGAGCAAGAGCTGGAATTTCATTGCCTAAAGATAAATGCCTAGCAAGAATTTTTACACTTTCTTCATTGATAACCTTATCCTCTTTTAAAGTAGAATTCTCAAGTTTTTTAATGCGATCTTCAAGTATATTTTTTAATTCTTCATTGCTAAGCTTTGCCATTTTTTATCCTTTTTGATTATCCCAACAAAGAACAGTTTGCCCTTCTTCATTTTTTTCAACATCACCCATACCCATGATGTTATATCCTGCATCAACATAATGTATTTCACCTGTAACACCATTTGCCAAATCGCTAAGTAAATACATAGCCGAATTTCCTACATCTTCTATACTAATATTGCGTTTTAAAGGAGAATTGATTTCATTATATTTTAAAATCATTCTAAAATCCCCTATTCCACTTGCTGCTAAAGTTTTAATAGGACCTGCTGAAATAGCATTAACACGAATTCCTTTTACCCCTAAATCTCTTGCTAAATAACGCACAGAACTTTCAAGTGCAGCTTTTGCTACACCCATAACATTATAATGAGGTACATATTTAACCCCACCAAGATAACTTAAAGTCAAAATCGAACCCTTATCTTTTAAAATAGGTAAAAGCGCACGTGTTAAAGAAAGTAAAGAATACACAGAAGTTTGCATAGCTATATCAAAAGCTTCTTTTGAAGTTTCTAAAAAAGAATTTTCTAAAGCTTCTTTTGGAGCAAAAGCAACCGCATGCACTACAAAATCAATCTCACCTAAATCTTTTTTGATTTTTTCAGCGATAGAATCTAAATGCTCATTATTGTTTACATCAAGCTCATAAACAAAATTAGAATTAAACTCTTGTGCTATAGGTTCTACACGTTTTTTTAAAGCATCATTTAAAAAAGTAAAAGCAAGCTCGGCTCCTTGATCAAAACATGCTTTTGCTATGCCATAAGCAATAGATTTATTATTTGCAACCCCTACAATAAGGCCTTTTTTACCCTTCATAATCATCTTTTATCCTTTGATTAATTTTATAAAATTTTCTACTTTTAAAGCTGCAGAGCCTATCAAAACTCCACCACAATGTTTTACACTTAAAATTTCTTTAATATTATTTTCATTCACACTTCCACCATAAAGCAAAGGTGCCTTAGTTAAACTCGCTAAAAATTCAAGCACTTTAGCGATATCTGTACTTTGTGCGCTCACTCCCGTTCCTATAGAATAAATAGGCTCATAAGCGATAATGAGTTTTTCATAATTTAAATCAATCATTTCAAGTTGTTTTTTTAAAAACTCTAAAGTCTTGCCTGAATTTTTTGTATCTAAATTTTCACCTATACAAAAAACAATTTTATAGCCATGCTCTTTAGCGAAATCAAATTTAGTTCCAATAAGCTCTTCATCTCCTAAAATTCTTCTTTCAGAATGCCCGATTAAAACACATTTGATCCCAAATTCGTCCAAATGCTCTTTTCCAAGCTCGCCTGTAAAAGCACCATTAACACAAGGATAAAAATTTTGGGCTCCTTGTATGAAGTTATTTTCATTTTCTAAAAATGCTACACTAGGTGGGAAAACGATAATATCATCGCATTTTGCTCCCATAGTTTTATTTAAAATTTCAGCATAAATTTTAAAGCTTGCTCTTGTGTGATTGCATTTTAAATTTGCAGCAAAGATCATTCATTTTCCTTAGATCTTAAAGCTTTTACACCTGGAAGTTCTTTACCCTCTATAAGTTCAAGAGAAGCACCACCTCCAGTGGAAATAAAAGTCATTTCATCTGCATCACCTGCACGCGCAACCACATCAGCCGTATCACCGCCTCCAACAACAGAAGTTGCATGTCCTTCGCTGATATAATGACTCATTTTAATGCTACCTTTTGAAAATTTATCAATTTCAAAAACACCCATAGGTCCATTCCACCAAATCGTTTGCGCATCAGAAATCACCTCTTTAAAAAGTCTCACACTCGCAGGTCCTATATCTAAACCCATCCAACCATTTGGAATTTCTTGCGCTGGAACAAATTTCATCGGCGCATCTTGTGAGCACGCAGGAGCGGCTACAACGTCTACTGGAAGATAAATTTTCACTCCTAAATTTTTACCCTTGGTAAGAATTTTATTAGCTTCTTCTAAAAGTTCTTCTTCTAAAAGCGAATTTCCTATATCATAACCTAAAGCTTTTAAAAAAGTAAATGCCATACCTCCGCCTATGATTAATTTATCTACCTTTGGTAATAAATTTGTCAATGCTTGAAGTTTTCCACTTACCTTTGAACCTCCAACAACAGCAACAAAAGGACGTGCTGGATGTTTGATAAGATTGCTTGCAAAATCAATTTCTTTTTGGAGTAAAAATCCTGCACCTTTGTGTTTTTCATCAAAGAATTTAGTAATAGCCTCCACGCTAGAATGTGCTCTATGGCATACTCCAAAAGCATCATTAATATAAACTTGAGCCATAGAGGCAAGTTCTTTGGCTAAATTTTCATCATTTTTAGTTTCGCCTTTTTCAAAACGCAAATTTTCAAGAAGTAAAATTTCACCCGCTTTTAAATTCATAGCTTTGGTTTTTGCATCTTCGCCGATAACATCTTTTGCCATAATAATTTCTTTATCTAAAAGTCTAGCAAGACGCTTAGCAACAGGTTCTAAAGAATATTTAGAGCTAATTTCTTTTGGACGCCCTAAATGAGAGGCTAAAATCACACTACAACCATTATCCAAACAATATCTTATCGTAGGAATAGCTGATCTTATGCGTCTATCATCAGTGATGTTTAAAAAATCATCTTGAGGAACATTAAAATCACATCTTATAAAAACTTTTTTCTTAGTTAAATCAATATCTTTTATAGAAATAATATCACTCATGATTAAGCCTTATTTGCAATATATACTGCCATATCTACTAGACGACTTGAATAGCCCCATTCATTATCATACCAAGCAATCACCTTGATAAAATCATCCGCAATCACTTGAGTTAAATCACTTGCTACAATAGCTCCATAAGAACAAGTGATAAAATCGCTTGAAACTCTTTCATCATCATCCACCATTAAAATGCCTTTTAAATTTGTAGCTGCAGCTTTTCTAAAAGCTTCATTGATTTCATCTTTGCTAACTTTACGGCTTAGTTGTGCAGTTAAATCCACGCTTGATACATCAATCACTGGCACACGCATACTTTGTCCATGAAGCTTGCCATTAAGTTCAGGCATAACAAGTTTCATAGCTTTTGCTGCACCTGTAGAGGTTGGAATGATATTTTGTGCTGCAGCACGAGAACGGCGTTTATCTTTAGCTTTAGCATCAATAATACTTTGTCCATTTGTATAAGCATGTATCGTTGTCATAAGTCCTTTTTCGATACCAAAATTATCTTGTAAAACACGACAAACAGGACCTAAACAATTTGTTGTACAACTTGCATTAGAAATAATGCTTTCACCCTTGTAAAGTTCTGAATTTACTCCTAAAACATAAGTAGGTGTATCATCTTTTGCAGGAGCACTCATGATCACTTTTTGCACTCCCATATCTATAAATTCTTGACATTTTGCCATAGTTAAATGTGCTCCTGTGCACTCTAAAACAATTTGTGTGCCGTATTTTGCAAAGTCAAGATCTTTTACATTGCGACTTTTAAATACTTTGATTTTTTTACCATTTACCACTAAATCATCGCCTTCACTATCAACACTGCCTTTAAATTCACCATGCACTGTATCGTATTTAAAAAGGTATTTTGTAAGTTCAATATCCGTAGTATCATTTATCGCCACAAGCTCAATATCATTTCTTTCTAAGATGATTCTTGCAACACATCTGCCTATGCGTCCAAAACCATTTATAGCAACTTTTACAGCCATTTAATTTCCTTTTGCAAAATATAATGTTAATATTCTACAAAAAAAAGGTTAAAAATTTAATGAAGATAGCACTTTTTGGTGGCAGTTTTGATCCACCACATAATGGTCATAATAGCGTTGTTTTAGAGGCTTTGGAAAAATTAGATATTGATAAGCTTATTATTATGCCTACTTATATCAACCCTTTTAAACAAAGTTTTAGTGCTGATGAAAAGCAAAGATTTTTATGGGTTAAAAAACTTTGGGGACATTTGCCAAAAGTTGAAATTTGCGATTTTGAAACCAAGCAAAAACGCCCTGTTCCTAGCATAGAAAGCGTTAAGTATCTTTATAAGCTTTATAATCCTAGTAAATTTTATCTTTTAATCGGCGCAGATCATTTAGAAAAACTTCATCTTTGGCATGATTTTGAAAAACTTAATTCTTTAGTAGAATTTGTTATTGCCAATCGCAATGATATAGAAATTCCTAAGAATTTCAAAGATTTAAAAACCGATAAAAAAATCGCTTCTTCTTTCATACGCAATACTTTAAATACAAATGAAGTTTGTGAAGAAATTAAAGATGAAGTAAAAAAATATTATGAAAAATTACAAAAAAATTGATACAATTTCAAAAATTAAAGGAAAAGAATGCAAGAAAGAATAGATTTAATCGTTAAAATTTTAGATGAAAAAAAAGCTGAAGATATCAAAACCATTGACATGAGCGAGCAAGAATACTTTGTAAAATATGTCATTATCGCAGCTACTTTAGGAGAAAGACACGCTCTATCTTTGATCGATGAGCTTAAAACACAACTTAAAGCCAAAGGTGAGGAATTTTTAAACATAGATAGTAATGAAGAATGGAGCGTGATTGATCTTGGTGATATTTTAATCCATCTTTTAACACCAGAACATAGAGGAATTTATAATATAGAAGAATTATTAGAAAATCTTAAAAAAGGTAGGGTTTAAAAAGGCTAAATTTAATTAGCCTTTTAATTTTTAGAGATTATCAATATATTCTTTAATTTCTTTTTTGATTTTCTCTTTTTGTTCTTTTAAAGCTTCTTTTTTAGCTTTATACTCAGCCTTACTCATATAATCTTTTTGTTCTTTTAAAGCATCAAGTTCTTTTTCGATTTTTTCCACTTCTTGTTCTTTAAGTTTTTTAGCTTCTAACTTTTTATCATAAAACATAGGATCTTTAGCACAATCATTTTGTACTTGTTTTAAAGCAAGCTCTAAGCTTAAGGTTCTAGCTGTATCATTATGCGCTTTAGAAAAACTGATTTCTTTATTGATACGATCGATTTTTCTATCACATTCACTTGCACCAAAAGCAAAGGCACATAACGAAAGTAAAACAAGTATTTTTTTCATTTTTAATTCCTTTTTAAAATAAATTTAAATCGCAAAATATTATCTCATCAATTCTTAAGCCTAGCTTTTATATCATCAAATAAAGTAAATACCATACTTTCAAGCTCTTTTGCTCTTTCTAAAGAAGTTGCTTCAAAGCGTGTGATAAGATAAGGGCTGGTGTTAGATGCACGAAGCAAAGCCCATCCATCGCCAAAATCTATCCTAGCTCCATCGATTTCACAAAGACTTTTAACACCTTTTAAAGCTCCTTTTTCAATCTCTTTTTGAAATTCTTCCACAAGTTTAAATTTTTCTTCTTCATTTACAGGAATTTTAATTTCAGGCGTAGTATAAAGTTTTGGTAAAGCTTTAATCATACTTTCTAAATCAAAACCTTTATAAACAAGTTCTAAGGCTCTTAAAAATGCGTAAATTCCATCATCATAACCAAAATATCTATGTTTAAAGAAAATATGTCCGCTCACTTCAGCAGCCAAATCAATATCTTTTTCTTTCATCATTTTTTTGATATTAGAATGTCCTGTTTTTCCCATAAAAATAGTTCCAAATTTAGCCACTTCATCAAAAAGATTTTTAGAACATTTTACCTCACCTAAAATGCGTGGATTAGGAATATTTTTAGCAAACAAATAACAAAGCTCATCCCCGCAAAATACATGAGTTTTACTCAAAGCAACCATTCTATCAGCATCCCCATCAAAAGCAAAAGCTAAAGAATAATCTTGATTTTGATTTAAAAACTCTCTAATTGCACTTAAGTTTTCTTCTTCTGTAGGATCTGGAGCGTGGTTTGGAAACTGTCCATCAGGCTCTGCAAACATTACATGAGCTTTTAAATTTAAAGCCTTGATTAAAGGCTTTATCACCACTCCAGCCGCACCATTTGTGCAATCAACACCAAATTTATAATTAAAATCCTTTAAAAAACTAAATTGCTCGCACATAAATTTCACATAAAGGCTTAAAATATCGTATTTTTCTACTTCTAAATTTTCTTCAATCTCATCATCTAAATGCTTATAAACTTCTTTTGAAAACTCTTTTAATTCTACACCAAAAAAACTTTCTTTATTGATAGTGATTTTAAAACCATTATAATCTTTTGGGTTATGAGAGCCTGTTATCATAACATTTGCATCAAATTTCAAGCCCTCATAAAGACTAAAATATCCCAATGGAGTTGGTACAAGCCCTATATCATAGATTTTTATTCCCGCTTTGTTAAGTCCACTTACTAGATAATTAAAAAGTTCATTTGCACTATATCTTGCATCATAGCCCACACTTACATTTTTACAGCCTTTATTTAGAATGGTTTGTCCCAAGCAAAAACCTATAGCCTTAACACTTTTTTCATTTAGTTCTTTGCCATAAAGCCCTCTTATATCATATTCTCTAAAAATCACATCTAACATTTTTTTCCTTTAAATTCATCTCTTCTTTAACCTAAATTTATCGTTTTTCTAAAGCAAATTTGGATAGAAAAGAAATTTTTGCTACAATTTTACATTAATTTCACTAAATGAAGGAAAATTTATGGATGAAGAATTAGAAAACGAAGAAACGAAAAAGAAAAAAGGCGGTTCACTTGTAATTATTATTGTTATTTTACTTTTTGTTTTACTTCTTAGTATTATGGGAGTGATTGCTTGGCTTATTTCAAGCAGTTCAAGTGATGAAAGTGAAGTCAAAGAAGCTCCAAAAGAAGAAGCAAAAGCTGATAAACCTAAAGTTTCAGCTCCTACTCAGCGAGGTAGTGATTTTGCTAATATAGGTCCTATGTACCCACTTGATCCTTTTACCCTAAATTTACTTAGCGATAGCGGCTCAAGATATGTAAAATGCACTATAGAACTAGAACAAAATAGCGAACTTTTAAAACCTGAACTTGATAAAAAAGTCCCGGTGATTCGTGATATTATTATTCGTACATTAACAGCTAAAACTTTTGAAGAAGTAAGTACACAAAAAGGCAAAGAACGTTTAAAAGATGAGCTAGTTGGAAAAATCAATGAAATTTTAACCGATGGCTTTATTAAAAATGTTTATTTTACGGATTTTGTAGTTTCTTAAATGCGTGTAGGCTGTGATATCATCGCCATTTCTAGGATAGAAAAAATTCATTCTAGACATGGCAAAAATTTTTTGGATAAATTTCTAAGCCCAAAAGAACAAATACTCATTAAAAATCCAGCAACTCTAGCAGGTCTTTGGGCTGCTAAAGAAGCTGCTAGCAAGGCTTTGGGTGTTGGAATTTGTGAATTATGCAGTTTTTTTGATATTGAAATATCAAAAGATGAAAAAAACGCGCCTAAATTAAAATATTCTCAAAAAATTACAAAAAATTTTAATATCACTCAAACTTCCCTAAGCATTTCTCATGATAATGGTTTTGCTATAGCCATAGTGGCTATAGTTTGATTATTTTCCTATAGTTTGCTTGTCTAAATTTCTTGAAAGTATGAAATCTACCACAGGTTGTTCTCTTTTATTTGCTCTTTTACAATGATCTTTTTGAAAAAAATCTGTGATTTTTATAACAATCCTTGCCCATTTTTTACGATTTCTTTCACGCCACGCATGAGAAGAAACGCTCTCCCAAGCATAGCCATTAAACAAGCTTGCATTTACAAAATGATCTAAGGCTCTAACACCCTGTCTTGCTCGTGCGGTATTAAAAAAAGTTCCTATAATCACGATAAAAAGATATCCTAAAACTGCTAAAGGTACTATTGCACAAAGCAGAATAGTCCCTGCTAATTTTTCTTTTAAGCTTCCTTTTAAAGTGCGTTTTACACGACGACGAAAATTGGCACGAATTTTAGTTCTAACTCTTTTCATAACTCTCTTTTGCTAAATTTTATCCTCATACCATTAGCCGAACGCACCGTTAAACGGCCTACTACATCAGGTACAAAACCTTCTTCAAGTTCTAGTTTGTAAGTTTTTAAAATATTAGCCAAAATCAAAATCGCTTCTTGCATAGCAAAACCTTGTCCTATGCAAATTCTTTCCCCTACACCAAAAGGCAAATAAGCATCTTTTTTGTATTCTCCTTCAAAACGAGAAGGATTAAATCCATGTGGATTTGTCCAAAATTCTTCATGTCTGTGTATCAGCCAAGGAGCAATCACCACCCCAGAACCTTTTTTAATAAGCTTATCTCTAACTTGGGTATCTTTTTTTGCCTCTCTTGCAAAAAATCCAACAGGAGGATAAAGTCTTAAAGATTCTTTAAAAATATTTGTTAAGTATTTAAACTGTCTTAGATGCGAAATTTCAATGGCTCCACCCTGTAAAACCTGAGTAATCTCCTCATAAGCTTTTTCTTGCTCCTTAGGATAAAGACTAAGCAAATAAAGCGTCCATGTCAAAGAACTTGCTGTGGTTTCATGTCCTGCTAAAAAAAGCATAGCCACTTGATCTAAAATTTCCTCAAAAGAAAAACGCTTATTTGTATCCGCATCCACTACTAAAAGCAAAGATCCTAAAATATCTTCAAATTCTGCATTATCTGCCGTATCATATCTTGGCTTTATGATGTCACTTAAAACCTGCCTAATCACATCTCCGGCCTTAGCACGCTTACGATCTCCTAAAACATAAGAAAGCCATTTTGGAAAACGAAACATACGACGCATGGCTGTATGCACACTTTGCTCTTGAAAAGTCACAAAGGCATTTAAGATTTTTTTACCTTTTTCCTCATCGAGTTTTGAAGACATAATGGTACGAAAAATCACATCAGCGGTAATAAAAGTCATAGCTTCATCTACTTCAATAACAGCATGATTTGGATACTTGCTAAAACGATCCATCATATCTGCCACGGCTTCACTCATAAGATTAAACACTTTATTGATACGAGTCATTTCAAAACTTGGACGCAAAAGCTCTCTTTGCTTTTTCCAAACTTCACCATTTGTAGTAAAAATGCTCTCTCCTAAAAGCGGACTTAAAAGCTCATGCAAAAATGCACTTTTAGGAAATTCTCTAACTTCATCAACCATCATTCTTTTAACTTCTTTAGTGTCATTTATAACATAAAGATCAAAATTTGGCATCTTCACATAGCCTGTTTGCATTTTATAACTACGCTCATAAAGCCCATCAAGCCAAGATCTACGCTTTAACAAAAAAGTTAAAAGTGTAGAAGCCTTATTTTTATAAGGTTTTGGAAAAAAGGGACATTCGCTCATATTTTTACCTTTTCTTCTAAAAATTTAGGCATTATGATGAAAGAAAAAAAATCATAACCACCTTTAACACTAATGCTATAAAGATATAAAAAGTGTGCTTTGTTTTTATCTCTTTTTATTTTTTTATACTCATGTTTTTCATATAAAGTGTGAAATTTAGCACTTAAAAATGGGGGTGTAAATTTAGCATTTACACCACTCGTGCGGAAAAAATCCACTTGAGGAAAACATGCTCCATCAATAATCGATGTGTAATCATACCATTTTAAATCAAACCTTGAAACAAATTCAAGCTTCTTTCTAAATTCACCTGCTTTTTTTTGATAACTCACTAAAGGTATGCATTCTCCTAGAGTAAGAATTTTTAATTTACAAAGTAAAGATAAATCTAAATTTTGTCTTAAAATACACTCCAAAACTTCTATACAAACTATAGTTCCAACACTATGCGCTACTAAAATAAGTTCATAATCTTGTTTGCTTTCGTTTTGTTTTAGCTTCTCAACTATAACATTTGCAAAAAGCTTGATTCTTTCTTGCATAATGCCTTTTTTTTTATCTTGCCAAGTAGCACAAAAAGCACAAATTCTTGCTATCCAAAATACAGCTAATTTCTTACCTAATTTAAATAAAAAATGATTTAGTAAAAATCCTAAAAAACATCCTATGATGATAGCTAAAGAAAAATGCATATAATTTTGCAAAAAAGCAAAACTTCCAAAAGCTAAAACCAAAGAAAATAGTAAAGAAAATAACACATAAAAAAAAGGATAATAACCTGTGATAAGTTGATAAATCGACTCTTTACCAAATTTGATAAAAAGTCCTGTGATAGTATAAATTCTAAAAAAACTATAACAATCCGCTAAAGCATCTTTGTAATTTTCTGACCAATTTTTCTTAACAATATCATTCCATGTTAAAAAATGATATTTAGTTTGCACTCCCTCGCAAGAAATTTTAAAAAAAGGAAATTGCTCATTTTTTTCAATTTTACTTAAATCAGTCTTAATGTTAAAAGCATGAGAATAATCTTTTAGGTTTTTTTTAAATAAATCATAATAAAATCTATAACTTTTAGGATCATATCCTGCTATATAAAATACTTCCCTATCCATACAATATTTCTTTTTACTTTTAATTATAACAACTTTGCTTTAAAAGCTCTCTTAATCAAAGCTTTTTAGTCTTATTTATCTAAAAAGAAATTTTTGTAAAAATTGCCGTTGAATTGATTAGTTTGTAAAAGGTATTTCTTAAAATTACATGCCAAAATAGGATTGGGTTTATAAGCATGAGCTTCACGCCAAAAAAATTGAAGCTTCTTTGGATAAGATAAGCCTTCAAAATCATAAAAAGCATTGCCACAAACCTTAGTCGGACAGCCTTCTAAAATAGCACTAAGGCCTACTGTTGAATTTATAGTAATACAACCTAAAGCCTTTCTTAAAAGAACTGGCAAGTGGGTATCATGAACATATAAAACCCTTCCTTCTACATGATATTTTTGACTTAAATCATTTATGAGTTTAGAATAATTCTTATAACCCCTATCCATGGGATGGTGTTTAAAAACTAGATAAGATTTAGCTCTTGCATGGTTTGCAAAAGAAAGTATGGTTTCCTCTATAAAGTGCTCTATGCTTTTTTTGTAATGATATTTAATTTGCGTATCGCTATAAACTTGTAAAATCGCCAAAAAGTACTTTTTTTCTAAATTATAAATCTTTTCATTTAGTTTTTTTTCTGTAATCTTGTAAAGATATTTTCTGTATAAAGATCTAAACCAAAATAAAAATTCAAAAGGATATAAAGTGCGATGATGAAGTTTGTTGTTAAAAAATGGGGCCAAAATAAAAGCAAACAACCAATACAAAAAGGCATCAAAAGCCATAAATTTAAATCCACCTGGAATTTCTTTTATGCTTTCTTTGGTAAAAATATTTTGAGAAAGATAAAAATTTTTATCACGCGGTAAAGAAGAATTTGCATTCACCCCATCTTTTTCCAAAGTAATACAATAAGGCCTTAAATATCCTTCTTCAAAAATCCATATTTCAACTCCTAATTCTTTAGCCACTTTAATAGCCTTAGCATGGATAATACGACAATCATTATACATTAAAATAGCATCGATTTTTTTGCTTTGAAAAAAATCTCTATAGAAATTTTCAAGATCTTTTTCATCGCACTTACACCTCGTTCCACTAGGATAGAAAAAAAAATCTCCACCGTTAAAATTGAGTTTAAAAACTTTGGTTTGTTTTTTTTTCATTTTTATTGCAAGAAGGTGAAAAAAATTTCCCACAGGTCCTTGCAAGAGTAAAACATTTTTACCGCTAAATTCTTTTTTAATTTTGGTGCTAAATCTCATTTCTTTGCTAAAAATTCATAAAATCTTCTTATTTTTCTAAGTATAAAAGTTTTAAAATCTATTGCCAATTTTATATATTTTTTTGAAAAATAAGCTTTTTGTAAATTTAGCATTATATCTAAACAAACTTCAATTTCACATAAAGTTTTTGTTTTAGGATTTATATATCTTGGATATGTGATCAAAGCACCTGCTACAAGCTCTTCTAGGCTTAGTTTTCTTGTTCTTCTTTCGCATCTATATTTATCTTTTGTTAAACCCCAGCCCGCATAAAAAGGCATGCCATAAGTAAAAACTTTTTTAGCTCTTAAAAGAGCATCAAAACCACTTGTAGAAGTAATAGTGTGAATTTCATCAGCAATTTTTATAGCACTATCAATACTGCAATCTTTTACAATCTCATCACAAAATTCCAAGATGAGTGTTTCATCTTTTAAACCTACACGGTTGCCGCTTAACACATCAGGATGGGGTTTAAAGATGATATAAGCATCTTGATTTTTAGAACGTACCTCCTTAAGCAAATCAAGAGTAGATAAGCCAAAACCTCCTAAAATCATCGAAGCATCATCTTCAACTTGAGCGGGGATTAAAATAACCTTTTGTCCTATTTTGGCATTGATTTTTAAGTCTTCATGCTTTAAACCATTATATTTTGAAAAGCGGTTCTCAAGTAAGGTTTTTATAATATTTTTTGCCCTATTTAGCATATTTTTATCAAAAATTTCATTTTGCAAAAGTTCTTCTAATTTGCTTACTTTATTTGGATCTATGTAAAGTCCTTTATCATCAACGATTAAAGAAAAAGGGCGCGTAAGATCAGAACCTAGTGAAATTGAGCGGATAAAACCATCTTCCACTAAAGAAACTTTAGGGGTAAAACTAGTTAAATTTTGCTCTTTTGCCTTTACTAAAAGCAAATTTTTAAGAGTATTTTCATCATATTTTTTACCCCAAATAAAGAATTTATCATCTTCTTTAAGCTTGTATCTAGCTAAAGATTTAATAGAATTTAAAAAAATAATTTCATTATTTTTAGCCTTAAAAAAAGGCTTGATAAAATACCTTTTCCATAAGGTAAAGCCTAGCATAAAAAGTCTATTAGAATTTGCCTTTTCTATATCTTTATATTTTGCTAAAGTTTGAATAGTATCAAAAATATTACTTTTTTGATTTAAATAAGGATTAAAATACTCGCTATAAAGTATATAAGCAGCATAGAAAACTTCTTCTAAACTTCTTTTTTGCATCCTTCTTTTACACTCTAATTTATCTTTTGTTAGACCCCAACCTGCATAAAATGGCATGCCATAACAAACACACTCGCATTCTTGTATCAAAGCTTCAAAACCCATACCAGAAGTTTTAGTATAAACCTTATCAAAAAACTCAAGCAAGGCTATGGGATTAAAATTTTCACTGATTAAAATACATTCTTTAGGTAAGGAATTTATATCTAAATCACTTTGTTTTTTACCACTTAAAACATCAGGATGGATTTTTATATAAATTTTAGAATCAGGATTTTCTTTTATGGCATCTTTTATCATATCGACAGTTTTAAAATCTTTAGCAAGCCCAAATTCAAGAGAGGCATCATTGGCCGTTTGAGCAATAATTAAAACACGTTTTTCATCTTTTTGAAAATAATCATCTGGGATATCAAGATTGTTATTATACTTGCTAATTTTATATTTTTTGATAAGCTCTATAGCTTTTTTAGCTTGCTTGATTTCTTCACCTTTAAATTCATAAGTATTTAAAAGATTTTCAAGTTTTGAAGGCATTGTTGCATCATAATAAATGCCTATATCATCTTTAACCATAGAAAAACTTGGGCTATTTTCAACCCCTAAGTTTAATGAGCGGATAAATCCATCTTCTAAAAGTATGAATTTAGTATTATATTTTTTAGCTAAATTCATAGCTTTTAAACCTGATTTTTTACGTCCCCAGCCAAAGAAAAGATCATCTTTGTTGATTTTTAAATTTTTCTTATATAAAAAAATGGTATAAAAATTTTTAACATTAGTGATAAGTTTTTTTGATGTTGAGTAATACTTCATAAATATTTCTTTTAAAAATATTTTTAAAAGAATTATAACAAATTTTTTATATCAAAAATTCAATTCTATAATTTTTATCAAAATTCAGAAAAAATATTTATATTTTTATTTTTTTGATATCTCAACCAATAACCCGCCATCATCGAAGAAATTAAAACAGTTAAAATAAGTGTTGTAAAAAAACTTACATTAATAATCTGATAATAATAGGCAACACTCGCTAAAACTATTCCTGGACCACCTCTAGCATTCATAGTAATTGCAAAATTAATTCTTGAAATATTAGAAATTTTAACAAAATTTAATCCTATATAACAACCTAAAAATTTCAATAAACACGCAAGAATTAGGAAGAATATAAACATACTAAAAGAAAATTCATGTATAATATTTAATTGAATACCGATTAAAGCAAAATAAATAGGAATAAAAAATGAAAAAGCCATATCTGAAATACCGTTAACTTTTTCTCTTAATTCTTGATGATTATTTAAAATATTTTTTATTAAAAAACCTACAAGAAATGAAGTATACATAGGGTTGATATGAATCATATTTAAAAAAGCTATAGATAAAAATAACACAACAAAGCTTAAAGTAAAAAAATCAATTGTACTCATGCGAAAAGAAATTTTTTCAAAGAAATGAGAAATTACCTTCACAGCTATAAATAAAAATAAAGTAAGAAAAGCGGTTTTAAGATTGCTCATTAAAGTTAAATCTTGATTTGTTGCGGCATTAATAGTAATATTTAGTAAAATCCATAAAAACAAATCTTGTATTGTTGAAGTGGTTAAAACTATGCTTGCAAATCTTGTTTTAATCACTCCTATATCAAAAAATATTTTTGATATCACAGGTATAGAAGTTACAGCAATGGCTATTAAAAAAACCAAATCAAAAGATAAATCATTCCCCTTTATTCCAATAAAACTTTCTTTAAAATAATCAATAAAAAAATATCCCACACCAGCAGATAAAAAAGTACCACCTAAAAATAAAGTAGAAATAATCTTAATATTTTGTTTTTCAAAACTAATTTGCGTATTAAACCCTGCAATAAACATTAAAAATATCAAACCTAATTGATAAAAAATATTTAATATCTTCCCTTGCTCGTTAAATCCATTAAAGATATCTGTAAGTAAATCAGGAGCAAAAATATACAAACCACTTGCCCCCAAAACAAAACCACCAAAAATTTCACCAATTACTTTTGGGGCTTTAAATAAAGTAAATAATTTTCCAAAAACAAAAGAAGAAAATAATAAAACTCCTAAAGATAAAAATATAATACTAATATTCTCAGGACTTAAAGATTCAAATTTCATATTGCTTTCTTAAAGAATGATTTTTTCATTATTGATTTCATCTTGTATTAAATTTAAAATCTTAACACATTCTTCTACATAGTGTCCTACAGCTGTTTCTTCAGAAAGTTGCACACCAAAAACTCCACTTTTTGCGATATTATATAAATCATCAATTTCTGCAATAGTAGGAATGGGTTTTTCTTCCATATTTTTTAAAATTTGTGTAGCTAAAAATACTTTAATTGCATTATGATGTGCCATTTCTACAATATAATTTTGAAAACGTGGAATTTTTTCTATACCAATTTCTGTGGATAAATCTCCTCTATCAATTAAAATATATTCTACTTCTTGCAAAATACTGTATAAATTATTCACTGCTTCTAAAGTTTCAATTTTAGAAATAATCTTAGTATTTGAATGAAGCACTTGTTTTAATTCTTGTATATCACTTGCTTTTCTTACAAAAGAAGCTCCTACATAAGCTATATCAAACTCATTGCAAAGCTTTATAAGTTCCTTGTCTTTTTCAAATAAAAAAGGAATATTATCATGCAAATTTCTTACATGCATACCCTTATTATTTAAAAGCAATCCTGTGCTTTTAGATGTAAATATAATTTCTTTATCGTTAACTTCTTTTACAATAAATAAAAACACACTATCATTTGCATAAACCTCCATACCTGGTTTAACAAGCTTATAAAATTCTTTATAGTTAAATTGATCAATTTTTAAAGAAAAATCCTTATCTTTTTCTACTTGAATAGCCTCGCTAATGCCTGAAGTTCTAATTTTATTTCCTGGTAAATCAATCAAAATATCAATATCAGTTTTTTGTTTTCTTAAATTAATAATAGTATTTTTAATACTCTCTATATCTCCATGTGCCCCATTGATTCTATAAATAAATTTATCTTGATGAATTTGATTAAGATTTATCTTTCCACCTAAACTAGGGCCTGTTGTTAAAATAAGCTTCTTCATTGTCAATCCTTTAATTGATAAAAATATTTCCTCTACCTAAAGCAAGTATACTAGCAGAAATTTCTGAACGCATCATAAGTTCGCTAGGAATTTTACCCTCACTTAAATCCTTTCTAATTTGCGTACCACTAATTGCAATTCTATGTTCTTTATAATGTGCACAATTTTTTTCACTCACAATTTTTTGACATTTAGAACAATAATAAGGTTCTTTTAAAAGTAAAAAATCTATACCTAAATCATAACGCATTGATAGATCTTTAGCTAACTTTTGTGCCTCGTAAATTCCGTAATAATCTCCCACTCCTGCATGATCCCTGCCAATGATAAAATGGGTACAACCCATATTTCTTCTAAGTAAAGCATGAAAAATAGCTTCTTTAGGACCTGCATAACGCATAGCAGTTTGTAAACCTTGAATATAAACTCTATCTTTAGGATAAAACTCATCAAACATAGTTTTATAAGCACTCATCACTGCTGCTTCGGTAAAATCCCCTTGCTTTTTCCAGCCTGTTAGAGGATTAATAAACAAAGCATCGCAAATTTCAAGCGCAATTCTTTGCAAATGTTCATGAGCTCTGTGGATAGGATTTCTTGTTTGAAAACCCACTATGGTCTTAATATCAGCATTAAAAACATCTTTTAAGATATTTTTATATAAAGAATCTTTATAAAATTCTTCTTTAAGTTCTATCTTTCCACCAACACGCAAAGAAGAGCGTTTTTTTTCTTTTATAATACCAGGATGTTTTTCATCTTTAGTTTGAAAAATTTCATAAAGATCCTGATCTTGAACGCAAAATTTATCTTCGATTTGAATATTTCCTATAAATTTGTCTTGATAATATAAATCTTGCTTTTGTCCTACATAAATATCTTTAAAATCATCCACTTCCAAAGTAATAGGCAAGGTCCATATTTCACCATTTAAAAGTTGCATTTCATAAATTACTTTTTTATATTCTTCATAATTCATAAAACCTTCCAAAGGATAGAACACACTGCTAGCAAAATATTTTAAATCTAGGAAATTTTCATGAGTAACTTGTAACATTTATTCGCGCTTTGAATTATCTAAATTTTGAGAAAGTGCTGTTAAAATAAGGCAAACCTTATCATCAAGCGCTGTCATTTGGGTATTATCAATCACTAAATCAGCCTTTGGTTCATCATACGGAATGTCTACACCCACGACATTTGAAATTTCACCCTTTAAAGCTTGGGTATATAAATTCTTTTTATCGCGTCTTTTCAACTCTTCAAATTCACATTTTATATAAATTTCAAAATAATTTTTTAAATATTTGCGGTTATACTCATAAATTTCATTCCACATAGAAATCGCACTTACGATAACTATCATTCCTTGATTACTTAAAAAACGAGCAAAATCGGATCGTTTAAAGGATACATCCATACGACCTTTTTTATCATAGGAAAAACATCCCAAAAGCTCTCTTAACTCATCTCCATCAAGATAGATAACATTGTCATATTTCTCTTTTAATTTTCTATACAATGCTTGTGCTATATAACTTTTACCACTTCCTGCTAAACCTGTAAGCCAAATAGTTAAATTATGTTTCATTACACATCTGCTCAAATTTTTGATAATATTTCCATTGTTTTAAATGCTTTGGATAATTTATTTTTATAAAATTTAATTCTTCATCTAAAATATCTTTTAATTTTAATCGCAAATCTTTTCTCATTTGTAAATATTGCAAAATTTCTTCTTCTGTAATAAGATTGTTTTTAATCTTTATCTCATTCTCTTCAAACGCATCCATATAACCGTTTAAATATTTTTTGCTATCTATAAAACATTTTTGATTATTCTTTAAAATATTATATTCTTTTTGTTTTATTAACAAAATAATATTATCAAACATTAACTTTCTTTCTTTAAAAATTTCAGAAGTAATGTCAATATAGTCTTCATCTGTCATCTTAGGCTCTAAAGAATTAAAATACATAAGATTTTTTGTAGTAATTACTATATTAATACAAATTTCACCTATAACAATAGAATATACAACTGGAAGCACAACCAAATCACCTTGATGGCGATTAATTCTTTTAGAAAAAAAAGAATAATCGCATTTTACATTAAAAAATTTATCAGCTATAAAATCAAATGTTTTTCGAGCATTTAAACCAGAGATTTCATTAAGTTCAAAACACAATACATCTTTTTTTAAAATTTTAATTCTTTGATATGATTTAAAGTAAAGTTCATAATTATCTAAAACTTTTATCAAGCTATTCAATTCAGGTTTGCTTGAATTGGAATACCAGTAAAGTATTTCTGGAAAAAGCTCTTTAAAATTTGAATTTAAAGTTATCTGTTTCATCATTGGTTTTATTTTGCTATTTTGGTCACCTATATGATTTATTGCATGTCTGATAATTGATATTGGATCTCTACATATATATAATAAAGGAACATTGCTAGTAAATAAATAATAAATTTTATCATTATTTTCAAACACTCTTGGAGCTATTGCTACATGTGTTTTTTTGCTTAATATATACGTATAATTATCGATATAAACTTTTTTTTCATCTTCCCAACCATTTGCATTAATAGTTGAAATACCTGAATAATTAAAAAATGTATAAATAGCCATTGTTCCACTACATGCAGCCCATAGCCATATTAATTTATAATTTTCAGGCAATGGTAAATTCATTTTCCAAGCTAATTCGCCTGAAATATTATGATAATTTATTTTTTCTGCTTGATCATTAAGTTTTTTAGGGTCAAGTAAAGAAGGATAAGGATGATTTACATCTTGAAATCTTTGCTTAAAATCACTTGATAATAACCATTCTTGTATCATTTCCAAATGATTTAGCGTATAATTAAAATTTTGAAAAATAACTTTTAATGCTGGTATATAATTTTTATGTAAGTCTAAAATAATTTTCAAATTATCCAAATTACACATGAATAAATTTTTATTTTCAGCAAGTATAATATAAATATTTTCTTCAAACTTTTTAGAAAGATCTAAAATTTCTTTTATTATTTTATAATCTTTTTTAGTTTGTTCTATATTTTTAAAAAGAAAAAAATACCCATCTTTAAACTTATTCATATCAGCCTTGATTAAAACTTCTCCCAGCATATAAGATAAATGAAATTTATATCTTAGAGATTCACTATAATCAGGACATGTTTCCAAACTTGGATATTTAAGTTGAGGAAAGATTTGTATGGTTTGTTGATAAATTTGTTGTTCTTTTTTATGTTGTTTTTTAATTTTATAAAGTTTTTTAAATAATGCTATATACCCCCCCCCATTTTGTTTAAAATCAATTAGAGCTTGACCCAATTTATAAGCTAAATGATTTTTTATTCTTTCTATAGCTGAGTTTGGGTTATACATAGGATTTCTCCTTTAAAAATGGCTTTGGTTGATTGTAAAATTATAATAATCCTCAGGCACACCAATATCTATAAAATAATCATCAAAAATACAAGCTCTAGCCTTTAGTTTTTTATAATTTTCTTGTAAAAACTCTTCAAAAGAAAATTTTTTCTCTAAATCAAATTCATTAAAAATATCTTTAGCTAAAAGATAAATTCCACCATTGATTAAACCCTGATTTTTAAATATTTTTTCTTCAAAAGAAATTACAAGACCTTGATCATCAACATTTACCGTGCCGTATCTATCAAAATCATTCATTTGTTTTAAAGCGAGGCAAATTCTATTTCCATTTAGCTTTAATTTACTTAAATCTATATCAAAAAAAGTATCGCCGTTTAAAACATAAGCTTCATTTTTTATAAATTTCAAAGCCTCTTTTATAGCTCCACCTGTTCCTAGAGGCTCTTTTTCGATGCTGTATTTTATTTTTATACCTAAAAACTCATCTTTAAAATACTCTTTTATCACTTCATATTTGTATGATACTGCTAAGATAACTTCTTTTATGCCTTGTTTTTTAAGATACTCAAAAATAAATTCTAAAAAAGGTTTATTATTTATCGGTGCCATAGGCTTTGGAATATCCTTTATAACACTTTTAAGTCTTGTTCCTAAGCCACCACAAAGTATTATTGCTTGCAAAAAAAACCTTTACCGAAAAGCTCTTCTTCAACTATAGCACAAATAATATGCCCTATTAAAATATGTGCTTCTTGAATTCTTGGCGTGCAAGTTGAAGGCACTTTTATACAATAATCACAAAGTTCATTCATCGCTCCACCGCTAGCTCCGCTTAAGCCTATACTTATGATTTCTTTTTGCTTGCAAAGCTCTAAAGCTTTTAAGATATTCTTACTATTTCCACTTGTAGAAATTCCTATAAAAACATCTCCCTTAACTCCTTGAGCTTGCACTTGTCTAGCAAATAAATTTTCATAACCATAGTCATTGCCAATAGCAGTTAATATACTCGTGTCCGTTGAAAGTGCAATACTTGCGATACCAGGTCTATCAAAATAAAACCTACTTACAAATTCCCCTGCGATGTGCTGTGCATCTGCTGCGCTACCACCATTTCCCGCAAGCAAGGTTTTATTACCATTTTTATAAGCTTTTATGACTTCTAATGAAGCATTTTTAATAAGAATTATTAAATTCTCATCTTTTAAAATTTGCTCTTTTACTAAAATAGAATCTGTAAAATGTCCTTTTATATAGGAATTTAAATTCTCCATGATTTAACCCCCTCTTTTGTAAATGAAAAATCCTGCACATAACCTTGCTCTTTGCTTAAAGCTTTGATTAAGTTGTATTTTTTAGTAGGATCTACAAAGAAAAACATAAATCCACCAGCTCCTGCTCCGCTAGTTTTGCCGCTATAAGCTCCATTATCTATGGCGAGTTTATAAATTCTTTCAAGCTCATCATTACTAACAATTTCTGAGATGATTTTTTTTGACTGCCAAGACTTACCTAAAATTTGTGCCAAAGTATCAAAATCGGCTCTAAATAAAGCTTCTTTCATCTTGATGGCATCTTGTTTTATCGCGTGCATGGCCTCTAAAGACTTTTCATCTCCTAATTTTCCTTTTTTATGCTCTTCTATATCTTTTGCTTCTCTTGTGATATTGGTAAAATAAAGCACGGTTCTAGCTTCAAGCTCACTAGCTATCCAGTTTTTTATACGCAAAGGATTAACAATAACTCTTTTATTATCATAAAATTCCATAAAATTAAATCCCCCAAAAGTTGCGGCGTATTGATCTTGTGCTCCACCTACTATACCTAAATCTTCTCTTTCTATCTCATAAGCAAGCCTAGCGATTTCATATTCCCCTAAAGGTAGATTAAGCCATTCTGCAAAAGCTTTTATAATGCCTACAACTAAAGTTGAGCTTCCACCTAAGCCGCTACCACTTGGTACATCTGAGTATGTATGCAAAGAAAAACTCAAAGGTTTTTTTACAAAATCTTTTACAATGCGATTATAAATACTTTTAAAAATATCTAATTTTCCATCATTTCCTAAGAATTCTTTACTTTCGTACTCAGAGTAAGAATTTGTATCAGGAGAATCAAAAATGATTTTTCCATCTTCTCTTTCAATCAAAGTGCAATGTATATATAAAGATATAGTTGCATTTAAAACATAACCTGTGTATTTATCACAATATAAATTTATATCAGTCCCCCCACCTGCTAAACCAAGGCGAAGAGGAGTTTGCGTGCGTATGGTTTTCATCTATTTAATGGAATCCTTCCTTTTTTTATCTCATCTCTCCAATGATTTAATAGATCCTCAAACATTTGTCTGGCTGGAATTTCTGGCTTCCAGTCAATAAAACTTTTGATTTTTGTATTATCAAACATTTGATAATCCGCATCAATTGGGCGTAATCTTTCTTCATCTTGTTCTACTTTAATATCTTTTCTTGTAGAAAAAGATAAAAGTATATCTACAACTTCAGGGAGCTTAAAAGCCTCTTCTCCTGCTATATTAAAAGCTTCCCCACAAGAAACTTTTCCATTTTGGCTTTCTAATGAAAGTAGATAATAGGCCCTTATAGCATCACGACAATCTTGAAAGGTTCTTACACTCGAAAGATTTCCAACCTTGATAACAGGCTCTTGATAACCCGCTTCAATTAAAGCAATTTGTTTTGCAACTGTGCTTTCAAAAAACACATCACTTCGTCTTGGGCCACTATGTGTTCCCATTCTTGTAACAAAAGTGCGAATGTTATAGGCTTCGCCATAAAATCTTCCCAAATAATCAGTGCCGATTTTGCTTATGCTATAAGGACTTGCTCCATGAAAGGCTGTTTCTTCGTTAAGTTTTATGCCTACTTTTGCCTTGCCATAAACTTCACTTGAAGAGCAAACATGCACTACAGGATCATAGCCATCTTTTGCCTTTAAAATTCTAATGTTTTCCAAAATATTTGCTGTGCCTATGATATTTGTTTGTAATGTTTCTATAGGTATATCAAAAGAAGTTTTTGGATAAGATTGGGCTGCCAGATGAAAAATCACATCAGGTCTTTGGCTTTCAAAAAGCTTTTGAAGACTAGAGTAATCATTTAAATCTGCATAAAAAATACTAATTCTATCTTTTTTATTAATCCTATCACTTAAATGATAGATATTGTCCATAGGTTCTTGCCAACGCATCATACCCATAACTTCATAGTCTGTGTTTGCAAGCAAGAAATCTGCCATTTGTGAGCCAACTTGACCTGTAAAACCTGTAATTAATGCTATTTTTTTCATAGACTATCCAATACTTTTTTAAATAAACTAATTTGTTCGCTAATACTAAATTGGTGATTGCCTACAAAAAATCCTTTTTCATGTATATATCTTGCATTTTTTAATTCTTGATAAATTTCATAGTCAAAATACTTAATTACCTCATTTTGCGTAAAATCACCAGTAGCTATAGGACGATACTCTATATCATTTTCTTCTAGTTTTTTAATAATATCTTTTCTTTGTAATTTCGAATTTGGTCTAATCATCAAAGAAAATCCAAACCACGAACTACTTCCTATTTCTTTTTGTATAATAAATTCAGGATGATTTTTAAAATATTCACAAAACAGTTTAGCATTTTCTCTACGGTACTTTAAAAACATAGGTAATTTTTTAAGCTGTTCTATACCTATAGCTCCACTCATTTCCACTGGACGAACATTGTATCCTGGCAACACAAAACGAAATGACTCACTAAACCAATCATCACTTTTATTAGCAACTTTATTTTCTTTTGGTAAATTTCTAGTCCAACCATGTGCTCTTAAACATAGCAAAATATGATACAGCTCATCATCATCCGTGACAACAAAACCACCTTCCATTGTGGCCATATGATGAGAAAAGAATGTTGAAAAAGTTCCCATGATACCAAAAGTTCCAGTTTGCTTTCCTTTATACTCTGCACCCATTGATTCGCAATTGTCTTCAAGTAAGATAATATCTTTATCTTTTATCATATCTTTAATTGCATCAAAATCATTAGGGTTTCCTAATAAATTTACAATCATGATCATTTTTGTTTTATCGCTAATGGCACTACTTAAAGCATCTAAGTCATAATTTAGTGTTTCCAAATCTATATCTACAAATTTTAATTTCAAGCCATACTGGTAAAGCGGATAATAAGTAGTACTCCATGATACTGCAGGGACTATAACTTCGTCTCCTCTTTTTAATTTAGGATTTTTTGTATAAAACAAGGCCGCTGTTGCTATCAAATTTGCAGTTGAACCCGAACTTGTCATAACCGCATACTTTGAGCCTGTAAATTTAGCAAAATCTTTTTCAAATTCAGCCACCTTTTTACCCATAGTAAACATATCGCTTTTGATAACATCTTGTATTGCTTGTAATTCCTTTTCATCCCAAGTTGATGAGGCTAGTGTGTATTTCATTTATTCTCCTTTATTTAAATACCAATCATACATCATTTTAATACCATCTTCAAGTTCAATTTTGTGTCTCCAACCCAAAGAATGAATTTTAGAACAATCCATTAAACGATCCATTGTGCTATCTGGTCTATTAGGATTAAAAATCAATTTTCCTTTAAATCCGACATTTTGCTTAACCATTTGAGTAACTTCTGCTATACTATAATCAATACCTGTTCCAATATTAATATGCGTATTTTTTATTTTTTCATCTTTATTATATAAATCAGAAAAATTTACATTTTCCATAACATAAATAGCAGCATCAGCCAAATCATCACTATGTATAAATTCTCTTCTAACCTTCCCTGTCCCCCAAATTTCCACACAGTCTTTTGAAATACCAAAATTAGCTAAATACTTCTTCGCTTCAACAAATGATTTCATTTTTAAATCTTTTAAAATTTCACCCTCTCTTTCCTCTTCTAGTAGTTTAGCTAGATGAAATTTTCTAAGTAATGCCGGCAATACTCTAGACTTTTCAAAGTCAAAATTTGCTCTTGTTCCATATAAATTATTTAAAGCTAAAGTTATAAAATTGGTTCCGTATTGAATATTATATGATTCACACATTAATGCACCTGATATTTTTGCAACACCGAACGAGGTTGCATTATATTCTAATATATCAGTCAACATACTTTCTTCTTTAATGGGATTAAGAGTTTTTTCAGGATACATATAACCTGAACCAAAAAAAATTAATTTTTTTACTCCAAATTTGAAAGATTGATGGATAATATTATTTTGTATAGTTGTATTTTCGTATATAAAATCTGCTCTTTGAGATACATTAGCAGCGCCACATGGCAAAACTGCTGCTAAAAAAACATATTCTGGTTGCTCGTTTTTAAAAAATTCAATCACAGATTGTTGATTTAACAAATTAAGTTCTTGTCGTGTTTTAAGAATTAAATTTTCATATCCTCTTTTTTTTAAGTTTTCTACTAAGGCAGTACCAGCTGTACCTTTGTGTCCTGCTATATAAATTCTAGAATCTTTATTCATTAAAATCCTTTAGTATGATCATTAATTGTTGCATCAATATCCCTATCTGATAATATAGGGTTGCTTGTTGCCCAATCTATAGCAATTCTACTATCATTCCATGCGTAAGTAAATTGATCTTTAGCGTCAACATACTCGCCCTCATAAGCCCACTTGTAATAATATAAAGCATCACTTTTTGAGCTAACATACTGCGCATTTCCAAAATAAGGTGGAATTAAAATTAATTTCTGATTATTTTGATTGATAATAAATTTTTCCCACTTTAGATAAGTAGGAGAGTCTTTTCTACAATCAACCACCACTTGATGCACTTCTCCATACACACAAGTTACCAATTTCCAAGACTTGTGATCTCCATGAATTCCTCTTAAAACATTTGGTTTTGATAAAGTAAATTTATCCAAAACAAAATTTAGGTTATCAGGAAGCAGATGCTTTAAACAATCTTCAGAAAATACCGACCAAATTTCTCCTCTTAAGTCCCTAAATTTATTAGGAGTTATTATATATACCCCTTTTAAAATTTTTGATTCTTGTATGTCAAATTCTATTGCCATTATTATTTCTCCTTTCTTGTTTAATTTTCATTTTCAATCTAGGCACATCTTTGAATATAAATTTAATATACCCCCCTTTGTACCAATTTTTACTCGCCTTAATAAAAGCTTCGCCTAATTTATAAGTAAAACATTCTTTTTCTTTTAAAGCTTCATTATAATCTGGATAAGTTTCTAAAGGAGGTAAGGCTAAATTTGGATTTTGTTTTATTTTTTCTTCATAGGCTTTTTGTTCAAATTTGTGTTTGTCTTTTATATAAGATAATACATAAGGCATTCTTATATAGCCTAATATACTTTTCGAATTGTCTATCAAGGCTTGCCCCAGTTTATAAGATAGATGATTGTGGATTCTTTTTTTAATTGAAATATTAAATTTAATAAAATTATTATTTTCTTTAATTTGTATATAATCTCTCCACTTCACTAAATTACGATTTATAATATGAATGCAAACATAATCAATGTAAAAAAATCCAAATCCAAAAAAGTTTAAAAATAGAATCTGCTCTTCCTTAAAATTACGCCCTATTTTTTCTATAAATATAAAATCAATAAACCCATTAAATCTATTTTCATCTTTCAATATTTTTAATCTTTCGTTTGCACTGCAACAATCATTTTGAATTAAATATTGCTTAATTAACTCCAACTCAAAGCAAAAATTTTTAGTAAAAAAACTTGCTTTTTTGAGATAAAATAAAGTTTGTTCTAGATTAACGTTTAGTTGCTGAGAGTATAAGTATAAAAATGCATGAGAAATTCCTTTAAAAAATGCATTTGTTTTATAAATATCTATCCTATTTTTTAATAAATCATACCGTTCTTCTATATTAATAAAATTTAAATTTTGCAACTCACTTTTTTTTCCAATCCTAGCTGCTAAAACTTTATACATTGAACTACTTGTGCCAAATATAATATCCGCATGAGACATTAATATTAAATCAAAAAAGTCTCGCTCAGCGTAACTATACTCGTCTCTGTAAAAATCTACAGAAAAATAAATATTTTCATTATTGTAATAATTTTGTTTCACTTGCTTTATACTTTCGATATCTCCAGCGAAAAAAATAACCTTATAGCCCTTTTTTACAAACTCATCAGCAATATATAAAGCCAACTCGATAGGAAAAATATAATGGTATAAATTAGCCTTGAAAAAAAAATCAGTAAAATCAAACAAAGAATCACCATTTCTTAAATGTATCGCCATGATATTATTATTTTTAAATTTCAATTCAATAATACTATTAATATAGCTTATAATTGATTTATAACGCTCCGAAAATTTTATTTCACTCCATAATTTTGGAAATTCTAAAATATAATCCTCATAATCTACATCTGCAATAATTTGTTGTAGATCACCCCAATAATCCATAAAATGTCCATATTTTTTTGGCATAATACTATAATCAACATCTTTAATGCTTTTTAAAGATGTTGAATTTGAAAATAAATTTTGCTGCAAACTTGTTGGGTATACATATTTGCTCACAAAATTTAACTCAAAAATATTTTCAGCATCATCTATTGCTATATGATTATTTGAAATATTATGTTTTGCTATAAAATTCTGAACAGGCCATATAAAACCAAATTTTAATTTAGTCTTCTTAGAAATATATAATGCATTTATAATAGAAAATATTCTTGAGGCAAATCCATCATATCTACAAGATAGAATTAAACCTGGATGTTTTCTAATATACAAATCAATACTATCGAGTAAAGACGAATTAAAATTTACTAACTTTAGAAAAGAGAAAGAATACTTTTGAAACAATTCCAATTCAACTTTATTAGATTCAACATTTAACAAAGAATAATCTAATAATTTATAATTTAAATTATCATTAGAATAGTAAAAATGAATATCACTGATATTCATTTTTAATTTAAAATGAAATAGGATAATTTCAGGTATGATTTCATCAACAAAAGAAATAACTAAGTCATCATTGCTTTGATTAATATTTTTAATTTTATGATTAATTTTTAAAATATCACTCTGCTTCCAAAAAGAATTTAAATTTTTAAACATTTCATAACCTTTAAAGCTTGCTCCAAAGCCTGATCCATATTATAGTATTTAAAATTTGCCAATCGACCAACTGGATAAAGATTCTTAACAAACTTGGACTCTTGTTTATATTTTTCATAAATATAACTACTATCTTGTGTCAATACAGGGTAATACGGCTCATGTCCTTTTTCTTTATTATATTCTAAGGAATACTCCAACGCATAACTAGTTCCTTGAACTTTTTGATATGGTAATTTCTTATATTCTGTAATTCTAGTATAGCACTCAAAAGGATAGGCTACAACAGGAAATGGTTGTTTACTTTCTATATTTTCATGCCTCCATTCAAATTCTAATGTTCTATATGGTAATTTTCCATATTTATAACCAAACAACTCATCAAGAGCGCCTGTATAAACAACAGGAATAGTAATTTTATTTCCATATAAACTTACGTTATTTCCAATAATCCTGAGACTATCCAAAGCATCTTTATTTAAAACAACTTTAATATTTTTATGTTGTAATAAATTTTTGAAAAAGTAACTATAACTTATTTTTGGCATAATCTGAAATTTATCATCAAAATACCCGTTTTCATAAGAAAGATTCAATGGAACTCTCTGAAATATACTAACATCAATCTTATCTAAAGGTATTCCCCATTGTTTTGATGTATAAGGCTTGTAATCTTTCTCAAACAAAAAATTAGCATATACTTTAATTAAATCACATTTAGAATTTAATGCCTCAAATACTGTAATCTTTTTTCTTTCACCAAATTCTTCTTTTATTTTTTGCTTTAAAAATTTAGACTCATCCTTGTTATAAAAAGTATCAATAGTATGAAAATTAAAAGGAACTGAAACTATTTTATCATCAATCTTAGCTCCGCAAACTAATTTATAATCAATCCATTCAGAATATTTTAATACAAAATCATATAAATATCTTTTAGATGTATGGAAGGTATGTGGTCCATATTTATGCACCAATATTCCATGCTTGTCTACATAATCATACATATTTCCACCAATATGATTACGTCGCTCCCATATTGTAACATTGTTTCCTTTTTCTGCCAAGATTCTTGCTATAGTAGCTCCAGTAATACCTGATCCAATAACTAAAATATCCATTTTAAAGCTCTTTTAAAAAATTATTTAAACCTTCTTGTAAGGAAATTTTTGGTTTCCAATTTGGCAAACGCATTAACTTAGATGATGATTTGCTAGAAATAGGCTCCATAATTTCATTGGGAGAATATTCACGAGCACCCCATTTAATATTTATTTTTCTTTTTGTATATTGTTCAAATAAATTAGCTAATTCTTTTAAAGTATATCTTGTATTTTCTAAAGTATAAATTTGATTATTGATAATCTTTTTCTCAATGCACATTGATATTAAAATATCAAAGCCATCAATAACATCATCTATATGAGTTATATCAATCTTTTGTTCCCCAGGACTCATATCTAAAATTTCTTCATTCAATGATATTTTTTTCCAAAAATTAAAAATTTTAAGCCTTATATCATTATTTCCATAATTATCATAGATCATTAAATTTACAATATCAAAATAAGAAGAATAAAAATTTGTTAAATCCATAAAAGCTTGCTTTGTTGCATCATATAAAGTCTTGGGTTTATAATGAATACTATTAGCGAATTGACTAAAAGTAATAGTATTAATAAAAAAACCAATTTTTAATTGCACAAAGATATCTAACAATTCTAAACCAAATAAAATATTAGAATTAAATATTTTTTTTACATCAGATGGAGAGTGTTTAGAAAAATATAAAGTAGCCAAATGAACAACCCCTTGTATATTTTCTTTTTGCAAAAACAACAATAATTTATTAATATCTTCATCATAAGTATAAACCACACATTTATCTTTAATATTACTTATATCACTATTTTTTCTTACCAATGCAATAATATCATATTTATTATGATATTTTCTAATAAAATTTGATCCTATAAAACCCGTTCCCCCGGTAATTAAAATTTTCATATTTCTATCCCTATAAAATTATTATCTATATATTGTCTATCTAAATCTTTTCTCGATATATTCCCGCTCCCTAAAGGCCATTTTATCCCCCCCCCCTCATAATTCTCAAATACATTGTGTCTATTTCTTTGATAAAAGTTATTTGTTGATATTATTGCTTTATCAAAAGGATTTATACCCCTATCAGCACTCGAATTAAATTCTTGAGTCACAAGATATAAGATTTCAGCCTCATCACTTAAAACTTGAAAACCATGTGCAAATCCTTCTGGTATATAAAGATATTTGTTATTTACTTCATTAAGCTCTATACTAAAATATTGTAAAAAAGTAGGAGAATTTTTTCTTATATCTATTGCTACATCCAAAATCGATCCCTTAAGACATCTTACAATTTTTGTTTCACAAAATGGCGGTATTTGATAATGCATTCCTCTAATAGAACCCTTTCCTATCGTTTTGGAATGATTTATCTGAATTATAGGTTTTTTCATCCCTATTTCTTCGAAATCATTGGTGCAAAAATAACGTTCAAAATAACCTCTTTCATCACAGATAGGTTTAGGTTTAATAATATACACACCTTCGATACAAGTTTTCATAAAATTAAATCTGCTCATTATTACAACCCTTCAATAATTTTTTTTAATTGTTTAACGCTTATAAGTTCCTTTTTATTATAAAAACTTTTATACCACTCTATTGTCATTTTAATACTTTCTTCAGCTGTTAACAATGAATTCCAAGATAACATCTTTTTTGCCTTTGAGGTATCTAGCATTAATAAATTTGCCTCATATGGAGCATTTAAATCAATCTTGTACTGATAAGAAATTTTATCCCAAAAATTTTTTGCTATTTTCAATACTTCCTCCACTCTTAAATTTCCACTTACTTCTGGCCCAAAATTAAAACTTGTAGCAAACTCGGTATGTCCTTGTAATAATTTTGTCCCGAGTAGTAAATAACCATATAAAGGTTCAAGGACATGTTGCCAAGGACGAGTTGATTTTGGATTTCTAATTTCAACTATTTTATTGCCAATACAAGCTTTAATAATATCAGGTATCAACCTATCCTCGCTCCAATCGCCGCCACCAATTACATTTCCAGCCCTAGCAGAAGCAATTAATATTTGATGCTTACTACCAAAATCATTAGCATTAAAAAAACTCTGTCTCATAGAATCAATAACAAGCTCGGCACAAGCTTTGCTAGCACTATAAGGATCATAACCACCCAAAGTATCACTCTCTCTATATCCCCAAAACCATTCTTTATTTTTATAAACTTTATCAGTAGTTATTAATACAATTGCCTTTAAATTTTTAAGCTTTCTAGAAATGTTTAAAATATTTAATGTGCCAATTGTATTTGTTTGAAAAGTATTATAAGGATCTTGATAGCTTTTTCTTACTAGTGGTTGAGCCGCCAAGTGAAAAATAATCTCTGGATCGCTATTTATCAAAGCTTTTTCTAACTTTATCGCATCATTAATATCTGAAAAATAACTATTTTCATAAAGTCTTTCACCACCAAGAAGGTCGAAATGATTAATCTTGGCATTTGGTTGCAAAGAATAACCATCAACCTTAGCACCAAGATTATGCAACCATAAACCCAACCAAGAACCTTTAAAACCCGTATGACCCGTAAGAAAAACTTTTGTATTTTCATAGATTTTAAACAACATAGCAACTTTTTCCTATCTATTAAGCCATAAAGCCCAAGGGGCTTTATTATTTATCCACATGCGTGTTAAGTCATTCTTATCTTTTAAAGTATCCATACATTTCCAAAAACCATAGTGCTTATAGCTATAAAGTTCGCTATCTTGAGCTAAATTTCTTAAAGGATCTTGCTCAAAAACAGTTTTATCTCCTTCTTTTATATAGTCAAATATCTTAGGTTCACACACAAAAAAACCTCCATTAATCCAACCTGTATTATTTAAATTAGTATCACCTTTAGGTTTTTCTGTAAAATTTTTTATACAATTTGTATCATTATCTATATCTAAAGCTCCAAATTTTCCTTCAGGCAAAACAGAAGTCATTGTAATAGCCTTACTATGGCTTTTATGAAAATTTATCAATTCTTTAATATTCACATCACTTACCCCATCGCCATAAGTAAGCATAAAAGTTTCATTACCCACATAAGGTTTTGCATATAAAATTCTACCTCCTGTCATAGAATCTTGTCCAGTATAAAGCATAGTAACTTTCCATGGTTCATGCCTAGTATTGTGAATTTGAACAGAATTATCTGACATATCTACTGTTATATCACTATATTGTGTATAGTAATTTATAAAATAATCTTTTATAATGTGACCCTTATAGCCTGTTAAAATAATAAAATCATTAAAGCCATAATAGCTATAAATTTTCATTATATGCCACAAAATAGGTTTACCGCCTATTTCAACCATAGGTTTAGGCTTTAAACTTGTTTCTTCTGAGAGTCTTGTCCCTAAACCACCTGCTAAAATTAAAACTTTCATAAATTACCATCCTTATTTAAATAATTTCTTATATATTTCATATACAATTCTTCTTCGACTACCAATAGGAAAAAAAAACTTAACAATTTTTTTCCTATATTTTACAGATAATTTTAAATTATTTAATAACATATGATTTACGAGATGCCAATTTTTTATGTGCAATAAATGCTCATAATAAGGACTTTTTCTTGCATATTTCCAAAATTCAATATCAAAATCGCAATCAACCCACCATGGCTTTGGATGGCCAGCAAAATGTATTATTTTTGGATTCTTTCTAGCGTTAATATAAGCCAAATAATTTTTTAAAGGGGCGAGTTTTATACTCTGCTCAATAAAAGCATTTGAATATGTATACACATTCCATCCTTCATCAAGAAAATAAATATCCTGTTGATATAAAACATTGATCATATCTTGTTCATATATTCTATAATTACTTTTTTCTATGCAATTTAAAATATATTCTAAAGTATATTTATCTCTAGCCTTTGAACAGTTAAAAAGCAAAATCCCTGTATTGCAATAATTATAAGGATTTTTTAAAATTGTTTTGTAATACTGTAAACTATCTTTAAGCTTATCGTTTAGCCATCCTAATAAAACAACATCTTTAACCGCACCAAGAATACAATTTTTCAGATCTATCGAATATAATTCCGATAAATCAACATTGCATATGGTATCACAATCTATAACAATAACCTTATCATACTCACTTAAAATGTATGGGATTATAATCCTAACATATAAATCTTTAGAATAAACTGGATTATCAACAAATAATTTTATACGATCCAAGTAAATAAAAGGATCATAGAATGTAATCTTGATATTTAAATACATATTATACTCTTCTACAAGTTTTTCTAAAATTAATTTATTGGTATTGCTAATATCTTGGCTTAAAATTATATACTCATATTTATTATCTTTACTCAATTTTTCTAAAGAAGAAATTAAAAATGAAGTATAAACTGGAACATATTCATTATTAAAATTTGAAACAATTGTAATTTGATTTTTATTGAAAAATGGAATTAGTTTTCTTTGTCTTTTAGGATAAGTAATAAAAATTAAAGGTCTTTCAGATACTTTAAATTTATTTTCTTTTAAATACATGATATAAATACCAAAAAGTCTTTCACCAATAGTACCAAAAGTTCTATATTTTTGAATTCCATAATAACTAATATCAACCCTTTTCTCAAGTTCAAATAAAATATCAAACAACCATTTTGAATAATCAAGAAAGATATTTTTTTTCATAATAAAACAATTATACAACCTACATCTATGACCTTTCATATATTTTTCTGCTATATTAAACATTTTAGGATATTTTTCTTTAATAATATTCATAGCCTCTTGCATATCTTCAATGTTGTGATACTCTGGAGATCTTAACATTGCATCATAGTTATTACTATTCCCTAGATCAATATCTGAACATACTACAACATCGTTTTCTAAAATTATTTTTTTCATCTTATTTTTGTTGATTTCATATCTATTTAATATTTCATCAGTAATATAATCTTCAACTATACAACCATTATTTGATTCTGTTTTTCCTCTTGATAGATTTAATGCATTATCAGAAAATGAAAAAAATCTTCTATAATGGCAAAGTCCATAATATTCCGCATTAACATTTTTCCACATCCAATATTGTACTGTTAATTCGCAATAACTATCTCTTTTAAAAGATATATTATCTCCAACATCATCTCGAAGCAGATCTGTCGTTTTTTTAAAAAAGGAGCCACATTCGATATGATAAGCAAATGGCATATTAACCTTTTCCGCTTCTAAGTCAATTCTATGTGATAAAAAAATCTTAATATTTTCCATATTTTTTCCTTAATTTAATTAAAATTACATTGTTTTGTATTTTTATTAATTTTCTAATAAAAAAACGCTTAATATTTTTTCTATATACAAGCAAATAAGTATTATATTTTATAACCATATTTATAAAAAAATAATAAATTGTAGAAAATCTATTTTTTGGTATATCTTTATATAAAAATGAATCTTTTGCATATTGCCAAAAAATATATTTTAAAAATTTATTACCACTCATCCAAGGTTTATTATTTTTTTCCCATTTTATTATTATTAAATCTTTTTTATCTTTAAAATATTTATTATATATAAATAAAGGATAATTTTCAATTCGCAAATCTATTTTATAATCTAATGTTATATTCCAAGAAAAGTCCAAATAATAAATCAAATCAACAAATAGTATATTAAAAATATTTTTATTATATATTGATAATGTATTTTGAATATCTTCGAAATTATATATTCTACGTATTAAATTACAATTGAAAAACATTACCGAAGTATCAATACAATTCTCAAATGTATGCGAAAAATTTATATTCGAAACAGCTAGAATTGGATGGGTTTTTTTCTGAAATATTAAAGAAAAACAATTATTTATTATAGTATTAGAATTTATAATAAATAATTGTTCTGTATGCAATATAAATGGGAGTAAAATTTTACAATAATCTAATTTTTGTTCTAAAGATAAAACACATGGTAAATTATTATAATATCTATTTAACAAAATATCAATATTAAAATAAAAAAAATTAATATTAAAATATTTACTTTTTATTAATGAAAAATAATCTTTATCTATAATTGAAAAATCATTAACAAAAATAATAATTTCATATTGCTTTTCACAATCCAAATTTTCCAAAATAGATTGTAAGCACACATATAGAGCAAAATTATAAAAACCAGCTTCAAACTTATGAAAAAGTACAATTTTATATGAAGAATTACTAAAGCTGCATTGAGAAATATCAATATCTGTATTTTCCAAAAAACTAATCTCCATTTCTTTTATTTTAACACCATGTATCTGTTTATATGTTATAAATATAGTTAATAAACATTCACCTAAATATCCCAAAAATCGCATATCTTCCTTGGCATATACTGAACTATCAATTAAATCATCCAATTCTTTTAATATTGAAAACAAAAAATTACTATATTCCACAAATAAAACTTTTCTCATTATATACATATTACACACATACATAATATTATTTTCAATAAAAAGATTAATTGCTTTTTTAAAATGAGGATATTTTTTTAAAACTATATCAATCATTAAATCATAATTTTCAATATGCTGTCCTTTTATAGCACCATAATTATTCCTTATTTTTCCATGTGGAAAATACTTTGCATCATATCCACAAGGTAATATAATATCATTATCATCAATCTGTTTTAAAATAATATTATTATTAAAATTATTTTTATAATTATAGTCAATCTGTTTAAATCTTTTAAATCTACTCTTATAAAGCCAAGTACTTTTTTTCTCAGTAAAATTATAAAATAAAAAATGTCTCCGATGGTGCATAAAACCTATGTAATCTAAATTTTCAAGATTATAATTTTTCCAAACCCAATATTGTGCAGTTAATTCACAATATTTTTCATTTAAACAAGATATATTTTTCCCTTTATCATCTCTTAACATATTATCAAATTTTTGATTTGATAAAGCACAACCAGTTTGAATCGGAATAATTAAGTCGCTTTTAAAAATATAACTTAGATATTTATATGAAACAAATATTTTTACATTCATTACTAGATCATCCAATTTCTTTGAATAAAAAGATATATTTTTTCTATTTTACTTAAATATATCTTGTGCTGATCGAATAAAACGGCATATTTCTCTGTGCTAACATTATATTTTTTACAAAGTTGTTCATAAAAATTAAGAAGACTATAACTATCTTCCTTTAAAATATTTTTTAATTTAATTTCTTCTTGTAATAAAGTAGAATTTTTATCATATTGTTTAAAATACTTATGTGATTTATTTCTTTTATGGTAAATATGAAATACAATCTTTTTTTCAAAAAAATATGGCAGACTATTAAAGCTAAGATATTTTCTGAAACCTTCGCTCAAAAGTGGTGCTTTATAAAATTTATCAACCATTAAATCTTTAGTTGGTTTGATTACATTTTTATAAAGTGCAAGCTTTATCATAAATTCAAAATCTTCTCCACCATGACCAATAAATTTTTCATTAAACCCACCTACATTGAAATAATCAATTTTTCTTACAAATATATTTGCACTTGGAGAAGCTAAATGCAAATATAAATCTCTTCTAAACATAATATATTTATCAAACATCTCTTCTCTGTTATGCTTAAAAACCATTCTTGACCCCTTTCTTGAAAGATATAAACATGGTAGAATAACAAAAGGCTTCTCTTTATTTTTAAGCTCATCTATACAATAATCAGCTAAATTTTCATCAAATAAACAATCTACATCCATAAGATAAATAAATTCACTAGAACATTGTTCTACTGCCATATTTCTAAGCAAACTTTGACAAATCAATTTTGCATAGAATCTTCCTGAAACTAATTTTACATTACTTTTCTTTGCGCAAATTTTCCTAAGATATTTATCAAATATACTTCCACGATCATTATGTCCAAAAACAATCTCAACCTCATCGCTGGATCTTTTTAAAATACTTTTAACTTTTTTCAGTATATCAAAAGGTCTAAGATCTAAATCCACAGGGACAATAACACTATATTTACTCATGCATTCCCTATCGCATAAAGTTGAATAATACCTACAACCCTTTCTTCTTTCCCTACTATAATTTCTTTGATTTTATATTTTAACATGATCTCCTCTGCTTCACTTGCCATAGCATCAGCATCAACTACTTTAGGATTTGTACTCATGATTTCTTTGGCCTTAAAATCAAACCTTGGTTTATCACTTGCTTTTAAAGCACGACGCAAATCCCCATCAGTGATAATGCCAACTAATTTTTCATTTTTAAGTACCACACAAAGCCCTAGTTTTCCACTAGTCATCACATCAACAAGATCGTTAAATTCGGTATCAGGATGCACTATAGGAAGGTTACTTGAAACCATAAGATCTTTTACCTTGGTTAAAAGCTTACGCCCCAAACTCCCCCCTGGATGAAAAAGGGCAAAATCATCAGGCTTGAAATTTCTTACCTTCATCAAAGCAGCAGCTAAAGCATCTCCCATAACTAAAGTTGCCGTTGTCGAAGACATAGGAGCAAGCTGCAAAGGACAAGCTTCCTTTTCCACAGCTATATTTAAAAATATATCGCCTTGCTTTACAAGGGTGGAATTTTTTTTACCACACATTACTATAAGTGGAATTTTACGCTTTTTTATAGCTGGAATGATTTTTAAAATTTCTTCAGTTTCTCCTGAATTTGAAATAGCGATTAAAACATCTTCGGGAGTTAACATTCCAAGATCTCCATGCAAAGCCTCTCCTGGATGGATAAAAAAGCTTGGCGTTCCTGTGCTTGCTAAAGTAGCTGCTATCTTAGCACCTATATGGCCTGATTTACCCATACCACTAACTATACAACGCCCTTTAGTATTTAACATCAAATTTACAGCTTGATTAAAATTTTCATCTAAATTTGTAGCCAAATCCAAAATAGCTTGTACTTCTTTTCCAAAAACTTCTTTGGCTATTTCAAGAGTATTCATTTTTAAACCTTAAAGATTAAGCACAACATTGGTTGCGATAGCAATTTGATAAAGAATTTGAGTTAACATTGAGAAAATTTGCAAATTCTCACTATCCACTTTTGGCAATACCAACACAGAATCGCCTGGTTTCATATCTATACCACTATGATATTTTTCAGCTTTTCCATTGCTTCGTATCACCAAAACTTTTGAAGTATCCGCTCTTTCTCCATAACCTCCTGCAAGATTGATATAATATCTTAAATCTTTTCCCTTATCATACACAAAAGCCCCAGGTAAAGAAACCTCGCCTTGAACTATGATGAGATTATTCTTACTTGGTACATTGATAGTATCACCATCTTCTAAAATAACCGAATTATAAGACTTTGGATTATCGATGACAATTTGGCCTTTTGGTTGTACTTGCTTAGCTCTTTGGATAAATTCTAAAATCGTTTTTGCTTGTTGAGCTCTTATAGCTGCACCTTGAGCTGTAACAGAACTGCTAGTTAAAGCTAGAGTTTCAAGCTCTTTAAGCTGAGCATTGATAAGCTCTTTTTGAGTTCTAGCTACACTTTTTCTAAATACTTGCAAAGCTTGCATGTTTGATTGCGGATTAGCTTTGATTAGTTTAGAAATATCTTCTAAAGTCGTTCCTTTACCCACAACCAAAGTTTTTAAACCATTATGCTCACCATTTACACTTATAGTTATATTTTCAGAAACATACTCAGGGTGAAATTCTACCTCATCTCCCGTTCTAAGTAAAACTTTTGAAAATTGCATTTTATTATAAGCACTGACATCAAGTTTATGATCTTCACCATAACTTTTTACGATAGCATTAGTTACGATAGGTTTAGCACCTGATACTCTAGCCAAGTCAGCTAAAGTTTTAATATCATTTGAAAGTTCAAAACGAAAAGGTCTTTGCACATCACCGTTAACAAAAGCGTAATTTTGAACATTTCCTACTAAGATAACATCTCCGCTTCTAAAAGGAAAAAGATCCATTTGCCCTTTTAGCAAAAAATCATATAAATCGATATTTTTTATCACGCTGTTATTGCGCAAAATTTGAATATCTCTAAAACTTCCATATTCTAAATTTATACCCCCTGCTTTATCAAGATACTGGATCACTGAATCCGAACTAAGTCCTTGATAAAGTCCTGGAGCATTAACACTTCCTGTTACAAAAACACTGACATTTTGATAAGCATTCATATCTGCATAAACAAAAACATTGCTTTTGTAGATTTTATTAACACGTGCTTTTATAACACTTACAAGGGCACTATTTTTCACACCTAGTAAATTTACAGCTCCTACTTTAGGGATAAAAATATTTCCTTGAGAATCCACCACTAAAACTTGCGAAAACTCAACAGCTCCCCAAATTTTAAGACTGATTTGATCACCAACTGCGATCTTATAATCTGGGTTATAAACTCTTTGATTGTAATTTTTAAAATTTCCATTAAAAAGATGAGCACCAAATACTAAAATTTGATGAATTTTTGTAAGATTATTTTCTTTATTTGCTATATCATAATTTGAGCTTAAATTTTGATCTACGCTAGTTGTAGTAGAACCTTGATCCTCTGCTGAAATAATTTGTGAAACATCCACAGCTCCAAAACATAAAATACAACTAAAAAATAAAATCAATATTTTTTTCATTTTAATACTTATGCTCCTCTATTATCATTCTAATAAATTTAACAATCCCAAAAATCAAAGATAATACAATAAACGCTGTTAAAATATCATAAATTCTTTCAGGATATTTTGCGCTTTCTGGGATATCTGGACTTTGGATGATGACAAGTTGTTTTATTTTTCTTAATGCTTCTATTCTAGCACTTTCATAAGCTTTTAAAGCTGCTTCATAAGCTTTTTGCGCAAAAGTAGCTTCTATAGTTAAATCCTGAAATTTAGCAGCCAAATCATTAAGCTTTTGAGAAGAATTGTTTGCTGAAATTTTAGATTTTTCCCTTAAAAGTTGTTTTTTGATTGCTTCAATTTCTGCTTTAAGTGCTACCACTTCAGGTGCTACATCATTCATATAGCTTTGTAAAGTTAAAAGTTTAGCTTCTTTTTGGGCTAGATTAGCCTCAATTTGCGCAACCAAACTCGCTTTAGTTTCAGCTTGCTTTAAAGGGTCAAAAACTCCATATTTATTTTGAAAAGCAATCAAATCATTTTGTGCTTTTTGATATCGTTCTTTGTATTTTTGTACTTCATTTTCAGCAAAAGCCATTTGCTCTCTAGCTGCTTTATGAGAGATTTCGTTGATAAACTTTTCGCTTTCTTGCATAATAGTTTGAGCAATCAAATGAGCTGATTTAGGTGTAAAACCCTCTACTTCAACTTTTAAAAGTTTAGTGGTTTCATCCGTATGAACCTTAACTCTTGCTTGGTAGTATTTAAGATAAGATTCTATCGAGCTTGAATCCCAAATTTTAAAAGGTAAATCTATATGTTGCTCTTGATAAAGATTTTTAAGTTTGATTTTTTCATCCAAAATCTTTAACATATCGCTTGATTCTATATAACCTTTTAGATAATTTAAATCTTCACTTGCTGTAGAAGTGCTACTAAGCAAAGACAAGATTCCATTTGTTTGAGCACTTTCTCCACTTGTTGATCTAACATCTAAAATCATCGTGCTTACATATCTTGGTGCTGCAATCAATGTATAATAAATCACAACAAAAATCATTATAAACCAAACAATTTTAAAAGAATCAAATATGCTTAAATCTTTGATTTTTTCTAATAAAGTTTTATTTTCTTCCATTAAGCTTTTCCTTGATATACAGCTATTCCTTCGTCTATATCATCATAAACCGTAATTTGTCCATTTTTCATATAAATTATTTTATCACACCATTCTTTAATTTCAGCTACATTATGAGATACCATAATCACTTTTGATTTGCTTAATCTTTCTTTATATAATTTCACGCTTTTTTCCCTAAAAGCAGGATCTCCAACAGCTCCTGCCTCATCGATCAAATAATAATCAAAATCAAAAGCCATACTAAGTCCAAAAGCTATCCTAGCACTCATTCCCGAAGAATAAGTCTTCATAGGCTCATCAAAAAATTTCCCAAGCTCTGCAAAATCTTCTACGAATTTTACTTTTTCTTGAAGTTCCTTGCCTTTATAACCATACACTCTAGCTACAAATTTAGCATTATCTCTAGCGGTTAAAGAACCTTGAAAAGCTCCATTTAAACCCAAAGGCCAAGATAATTTTTTATTAGTAATTATCTTGCCACTATCAGGAAGCTCTGCTCCACTTAAAAGTCTCATGAGAGTGGACTTGCCTGCGCCATTATATCCCATTAAACCTATGCTACAATTTTCAGGAAATTCAAAAGTAAAATTTTTAAAAACATAATGCCTTCCACCACTAAATAAAGGATAAGATTTAGTTAGATTAATTAGCTTTATCATTCTTTTTTTGCCGCCGTTAGAGCTTGTCTATTATAGTAGTAAATAAAAAGCCCTATAAATAAAACAAGTAAAATCCAAAATATAGCATAAAAATAACTATATTCATCTTGCAAAGGATAATTTTCAAAAAAATTAAATCTTAAAAGCTCCATTATGTGAAGCAAAGGATTGTAATAAAATATATCAAGTAAAGGACGAGGAGTTAACCAGGTGGGAAATATAATCCCAGAACTCCAATAAAATACTATACTAAAATAAGCTAATAAAGTTCTTAAAGGTTCTACAAAGTGCCAAACAATAGCAAAACAAATCCCCAAAGCAAAAGCTGAGCATATGAGTAAAAAAATACAAAATAGAACTCCAAGCAAATGAACAGGAAATACATCGAGTCTAAAGAACCATCCTGCAAAAAAAAGCACAGTGATAAAAATCACAAAATAAATACAAAATTCAAGCAAAGTTCTAGCAATAAATACATGTATAGGTTTTACAGGTTTATAGGCAAACAAAGATAAATTTGCCCCTATTCCATTCATAAGCTGAGTTACTATACTTCTAAACATAAAAAAAGGCATAATGCCTGAAATCAAAAACATAAAAATAGAAATTCCTTCAGGCATAACTTGATGATGATATTCCCTAATAACAGTTCCTATAATAGTCACCAAAAGCACAACACTCATAGGCTCTCCAACTACCCATATATATCCAAGATACCTATTTTTTCCAAATCTAGTTTTTAACTCCCTAAAAAATAAAGCGTGAATTACATTTAACATTTATTTTCTATACCTAATAATTTACATAAACTATAATCATAACTCATTTTTTTAAACAAAATCATAAAAATTTATTTTTTACAAAATTCAAGCTTTTTACTAAGTCCTAAAGCATTGTTAGTAAATTTAAGCCAAAAAAGCTCTAAGGTATAAATTTTTGCACTTTTATCAAGCTTAGCAAAGGGGAATTTAGAAAAATAAATTTTCATTTGCTCCTTGCTTGCCATTTTAAACTCGGCCTTAGCTTGCACACCTTTTAAAAAGGCTATTTTACTTTCTTTGGCTATATTAAGTGCTATACTTGAATTTTCACTAGCTAATCTTATATGCTTAGTATCTTCATGAGAAGCGATAATAAAAGCTAAATTTTTCTCATCAAAAACATAAAAAGCACTAGCTGTATAAACACCTTTTTCATCAATCATAGCCCAAGATAAAAGCTGCTCATTTTTTATAAATTCTAAAATTCTTTCATCCATATTGTAAAAATTATACTAAAATATTTTTAAAAATAACCGATTTTTAATTTAAACTATAAATATAAGGGGAAGAAATGCAAATTAATGCTAGCAAAAACCAAAGTTTTTCGATGGATTATACAACAAAAAGTGGCAAACACTTAGCCTTATCTATGTATGATAATCAAAGCGTGAGTTATGCAAATAATGAAGAAGGTAAAACTCTTAATCTTAAACATCAGTATGGTTTTAGCTTTACTTTTGAAGGCTCTAAACTCACACAAAATGATCTTGATGAGATTAAAAATGCTATGAAAGAAGTTGAACCTATGATCAAAGATTTTTTAGCAAATTCTAAAGTTGGAGAGTTAAAGCCAAAGGAAATTATCGAATCAGCTATGCAAATGGCAAATGTTCTACCAACTCCAAATGATGAAAACCATCAAAATGCTATTATGAATAATTTTACAAATAAACTCAGTGATTTACTAAAACAAAATCAAACAGATGATAAAGATATCAATGCTTCTATGCTTGAAGATAGCAAAAAACTTCTTGATGAAGTTTTAGAACAAATGAAAAAACAACTTGAAAAACAACAAGAAAAAGCCAAGGAAAATCAAGATAAGACAGATGATAGTTTAAATCTTTACGCTTAAATCATATAATATTAAAAATTATCAAGGAGTTTTAAATGACAAATATCGAAATTTTAGAAAATATGCTTAAACTCCAACAAAAACTCAACGACGAAACAAACGGCTTAAATTGGGAAAATGGCTATACCAAAGAAGGAAAACTGATCAGTTGGAGACGCTGTATTTATATGGAATGTGCAGAACTTATAGACTCTTTTACATGGAAACATTGGAAAAACATTTCAAGTCCAACAAATTGGGAAAATGTACGCATAGAGATTGTCGATATTTGGCATTTTATCTTAAGTCTTTTACTTGAAGAATATCGCAATAAAAATGGAAATGATTTTAAAATTATAGCCAATGAAGTGATTTCAGTAAGTGTATTTCAGGATTTTTGCAAAGAAGAAGAGCATCCTAATGAGAGTGATATTTATAGTATTTTAAATGATATAGAGCTTATTATCCATAAATGCAGTGGCTTTGGATTTAATCTTGGAGAATTGCTTTCAACCTATTTTACCCTAGCTATTAAATGCGGGCTTAATCTTGAAATTCTTTATAAAACCTACATAGGTAAAAATGTTTTAAATATTTTTAGACAAAACCATGGCTACAAAGATGGTAACTATAAAAAAACTTGGAATGGTAAAGAAGACAATGAAGTTTTAGCTCAAATTTTAGAACAAGAGCTTGATTTTGATGCTATTTATAAAAAACTAGAAGAATGCTACAAAAAGGCATAATTTGGATATTTTAAAACTTGCGATCAAAGATTTTTTAAGTCTTAAATTTTTAAAATTTGCCTTAATTCCTTTGATTTTTAGCCTTATATTTATGCTTTTTTTAGGAGCACTTGGCTTTTCGGCTTTGCTGGATTATTTTAATTCTTTATTTAGTGTTGGAGAAGATTCGTTTTGGGCGTGGTTTTATGCCCTTCATTTTGTACAAATTTTAATCACCATTATAAGTTTTTTATTTTCAGGTTTTATTGTTGTTTTTGCTTCGGTTTTTTTAGCCCTTTTTATCACTTCTTTTCTTAGCCCTTTTATCGTTAAAGAAATCAACCAAAAATATTACCATTATAATAATACAAATGAAGTTTCAACCCCAAAAGTCATCTTTGAAAGTTTTAAAATTTTTATTAAATTTGGGATATTTTTTATACTTTGCACCTTGGCTTTATTCTTACCCTTTATCAACCTTTTCATCTATTATCTTGTGTTTTATTATCTCTTTCACAAACTTTTAATGCTTGATATTACTAGCACGATTTTAGATAAAGAAAGTTTTAAAAATTTTCATTCTGATTTTTCACCTTTAGAGTTTAAATTTAGCACTCTTTGTTTTTATCTACTCTCATCAGTGCCACTTTTAGGACTTTTTTTGCAAGTGTTTTTTGTGATTTTTCTCACACATTTAGCCTATCAAAGAATTTTAAAATTAAAAGCTAAGGCTTGAAATATCGATTTTGTGATTATACAAATAAGCTCTTAAAAGTCTTGGAATTTTAGCTATTCTGCACTCTTCTTTGAAATTTTTGGGTAATTTTTGACAAGTTTCATACTCAAAAACAATAGCTTGTTCGTTTTTATACACAAGTGCTATTTTGCCACCTAAAACACAATCACCTTTTAAAAGCTCCTTTCTTTGCGCTGCACTTAAAAGCAAGCCTTTCATTTTTACCGCTCTAGCAATCAAACTTTCATTTTTAGAGCAAATAAGAAGCCCTTGAACTTCTTTGATATTTTCAAAATCATAAAGTTTTTTCCTATCTTTACTAAGATAAGAAAAACTTCTTTTTAAACCCTGATGAAATTCACTCACAAAGGCATTAGAGAAATTTTTTCTTATATAATTTCTAAAATATTTTTCATTTTCATTACTCTCATCATGAAAATGAAAAATATCTTTTTCTTTTAAAAAAGATGAAATTTCATCTTTACTTATAAAGAGTAAAGGGCGTAAAAGTGTATAATTTGAGCGTTTTTCATACTCTTGCATACCTAAAATTTCAGCCAAACCTGCGCCTCGTGAAAGTTGCATCAAAAACCATTCAAACTGATCGTTTAAATGATGGGCTAAGATAAGATGATCATAATCTTGCTCAAGACAAATTTTTTCAAAAAAATCATAGCGAAAATCTCTGGCTTTTTTTTCAAAATTATTTTGAAATTTAGGAGCGTGTTTTATAAAAATTTTTTTATGAAATTTTAAAGCAAGTTCTTTAGCTTTTAACTCTTCTAAATCACTATTTTTTCTAGTTTTGTAATTTATCATCACAAGATCAAAGTCGATCTTTTCTCGCATTAAAAGATAAAAAAGTGCACTAGAATCACTTCCATAAGAAAAAGCGAGTAAATTTTTACCCCTTTTTAAAAGGGATAAAATTTCATCTTTAATTTGCATCTACTTTTCTTAAAGCCTTAGCAAGGAGCTTTTTATCAAGGTTTTGTAAAATTTCACATTCATAAATTTGCCCCATTTCTAAATTTCCACATTCGCTTTCATTGATAAGAATTTCCCCATCAATCTCTCTATCCCATCTTAAATCTTTAGCTGCGATGAAAAACTCTCCCTCGCTACTTTCTCCCGTGCAAACTACTAAACGCTTTTGCCCTACTTCTTTTTCAAAACTTTTTTCTATGACTTCATCAACAATTTTTTCTATGATTTTAAGCCTTTTATTGATCACTTTAAAAGGCACTTGCTCCATATCAAAAGCGGCCGTATCTTCTTCCTTGGAATACGCAAAAACGCTCACTCTATCAAAACCAAAGTCTTTAACAAATTCACAAAGCTCTTCAAAATCCGCTTCGCTCTCACCTGGATGCCCTACGATAAAGCCTGTGCGTAAAAAGCTATTTGGCGCACTTTTCATTAAATTTAGCATTTCTTTAAGTCTTGTGCTATTTGCCCCACGCTTCATGATTTTAAGCATATTATCACTTATGTGCTGCAAAGGCATATCAAAATAATTTACAAAAATTTCAGAAGCTATAATGCGTTTGATCAAAGCTTCGCTCGCACTCGTAGGATAAAGATATAAAATTCTAGCTGCTCTTATGCCTTTGATTTTTTCCACCTCATCAATTAAGCGTATAAGCCCATCTTTTTTACCCTTATCAAACAAATAAGAACTCGTATCTTGTGCGATAAAAGAAAAGTCCTTATAACCTCTAGCTACCAAATCTTTAAGCTCAGCTATAATACTACTTATTTCGCGAGATTTTAACTTACCTTTAAAACTTGGGATGGCGCAAAAAGAACATTTTTGATTACAACCTTCGGCGATTTTTATAAAAGCATGGGAATTTGAACCTGTAATAATGCGTTTGGAATTTTCACTCTGCAAATAAGTCGAATTTGAAAATAAATTTGTTTTTTTAAGTATCATTTCATCGACTCTTTCATAATCACCCACACCTGTGAAAAGATCAACCTCAGGAAGTTCTTTCATAAGTTCTTCGCGGTAACGCTGCATCAAACAACCCGTAACCACCAAAAGAGAATCTTTTTTTCTTTGTTCGTGCAAATCCAAAATCGCATTAATGCTTTCTTTTTTTGCACTATCGATAAAACCACAGGTATTTACGATTAAAACATCAGCATTGTTTGGTTCATCGCAAAGCTCATAAGCACTAAGGCGTCCTAGCATGATCTCGCTATCGACTAAATTTTTATTACAACCTAAAGACATAAGATAAAGTTTTGGCATTTTTTTCCTATATTAAAGTTTTCTTTTGATATAATTTTTGATTTTAAAAATATAATTATAGCAAAGAAATTTTATGGATAATTACGAATTTAGCGAACTTTTAAAAACTTTAAAAAACAAAGTCGGCAACATAGCCTCCATCATCAAGCCTGAAAATATCAAAACAAGGCTTAAAGAAATCGAAGAGCTTGAAAATTCTCCTTCTTTTTGGAGTGATGTCAAACAAGCAGGAATCATAGGCAAAGAAAAAACCAAAATCACCAATCTGCTTAAAAACTATGAAAATGCTTTTAATGCCCTAAATGACGCAAGTGAACTTTTCGATCTAGCCAATAGCGAAAACGATACAGAAACACTTGAAGCTTTATTTAATGACGCATCAAAACTTGAAGATACTATCACAAGTCTTGAAATTTCCATGCTTTTAAGCGGAGAAAATGATGGTAAAAATGCCATTGTTTCCATTCATCCTGGTGCAGGCGGAACAGAAAGTAATGACTGGGCAAGCATACTTTATAGAATGTATTTAAGATTTTGCGAAAGAGAAGGTTTTAAAGTCGAAACTCTAGACTTTCAAGAAGGCGAAGAAGCAGGGCTTAAAGATGTGAGCTTTTTAGTTAAAGGCGAAAATGCTTATGGTTATTTAAAGGCTGAAAATGGCATCCATCGTTTGGTAAGAACTTCTCCTTTTGATAGTGCAGGACGCCGTCATACAAGCTTTTCAAGTGTTATGGTAAGCCCTGAACTTGATGATGATATAGAAATTGAAATCGAAGAAAAAGACATAAGAATAGATTATTACAGAGCAAGCGGTGCAGGCGGACAACATGTCAATAAAACAGAATCAGCCGTGAGAATCACACATTTTCCAACCGGCATAGTTGTACAATGCCAAAATGATAGAAGTCAGCACAAAAACAAAGCCACTGCTTTTAAAATGCTAAAATCTCGCCTTTATGAGCTTGAACTCATGAAACAACAAGATAGTGCTAATGCCGGAGAAAAAAGCGAGATAGGTTGGGGACATCAAATCCGCTCTTATGTGCTTTTCCCTTATCAACAAGTCAAAGACAATCGCAGCGGAGAAGCTTTTTCTCAAGTGGATAATATCCTTGATGGGGATATTAAGAAAATGATAGAAGGCGTTTTGATTGCTTTAAAAGCAGAATGATAAAAGGATTAAAATGACTTTCAATCTTACCCATTTAAGACAACTTGAAAGTGAGTCTATTTTCATAATGCGTGAAGTAATATCTGAATTTGAAAAGCCAGCTATGCTTTATAGCATAGGTAAAGATAGTTCAGTGATGCTTCATCTTTTACAAAAAGCTTTTTATCCAGCCACTCCTCCTTTGCCTTTAGTGCATGTAGATACGACTTGGAAATTTAAAGAAATGATAGAATTTCGTAATAAAAGAGCTAAAGAACTCGGTATGGAACTTATCGTTTATACCAATCCAAAAGGCAAAGAAATAAATATATCCCCTTTTACACATGGCTCAAATATGCATACAGATATCATGAAAACTCAAGCTTTAAAGCAAATGCTTGATTTATACCAATTTGATGCTGTTTTTGGAGGAGCTAGACGCGATGAGGAAAAATCGCGAGCAAAAGAGAGAATTTATTCCTTCCGTGATGAAAATCACACTTGGGATCCTAAAAATCAACGTCCAGAACTTTGGAATTTATATAATGGACGCCATAAAAAAGGAGAATCCATAAGAGTTTTTCCGCTGAGCAATTGGACTGAACTTGATATTTGGCAGTATATATACCTTGAAAATATTCCTCTACCAAGTCTTTATCTTGCCAAAAAAAGACCTATAGTTGAATACATGGGAACAAAAATTTTAGTTGATGATGATAGAATACCAAAAGATTTAGCAAAAAATGCTAAAGAAGAAATGGTAAGATTTAGAACCTTAGGTTGCTATCCTCTAACCGGAGCCATAAATTCAAATGCCACAAGTGTTTTAGATATCATAGAAGAACTACTTCTAGCTACAACCAGTGAAAGACAGGGAAGACTTATAGATAGTGATGAAGAAGCTAGCATGGAAAAGAAAAAACAACAAGGATATTTTTAATGCAAAGTGTAGAAAATTATCTAAAAGAACATGAAAATAAAGAACTTTGTCGTTTTATCGCTTGTGGTAGCGTTGATGATGGAAAATCCACTCTTATAGGAAGATTGCTTTATGATACTAAAGCTCTTTTTAGTGATCAATTAAGCACTTTAGAAAAAGATAGTAAAAAAATGGGGAATGCCGGAGATAAACTTGATTTTGCACTTTTAGTAGATGGACTTGCAAGCGAAAGAGAACAAGGCATTACCATAGATGTGGCTTATAGATTTTTTACCAGTCATAAACGCAAATTTATTATAGCTGATACACCAGGGCATGAACAATACACTAGAAACATGGCAACAGGAGCAAGTACAGCAGATATTGCTATTATTTTAATTGATGCAAGAAAAGGGGTTTTAAAGCAGACTAAAAGGCATTCTTATATAGTGAGCTTACTTGGTATTAAAAATTTTATCATTGCCATTAACAAAATGGATCTAGTTTCTTACGAAGAAAAAATCTTCAATGATATTTGTAAAGATTATGAAAAAATCATCCCTTATTTGCAAGAAGGTATCCAAACACATTTTATTCCCATTTGTGCTTTAAATGGTGAAAATATCATTCAAAAAAGTAGAAATTTATCTTGGTATAAAGGCGAAACTCTACTTGCACTTTTAGATGAAATTAAAATAAATAAAATCATTCAAAATGATTTTATCATGCCTGTGCAGTATGTTAATCGCCCACATTTAAATTTTCGTAGTTTTTGCGGAAATATAGCAAATGGTTATGTAAAATTACAAGATGAAGTTATAGTCTTGCCTTCTATGCAAAAATCTAAAATTAAAAGTATCATTACAAATGATATTAAAGATTTAAGAGCTTTAGATGAAAATGAAATCATTCCAAGTCAAAATGAAGCTTGTGTTAATATGACCGTAAGTTTATGTTTAGAAGATGAAATCGATATTTCTAGAGGCGATATTTTGACATCTATCAACCATGATCTTAAAATGAGCAATGCTTTTGAAGCTATGATTATATGGATGAGTCAAAAACAATTAAATCTTAATGAAAATTATCTTATAAAAAGAGCTCATAATCTTTGCAATGTTAAATTTGAAAATATTAACTATAAAAAGGATATCAATACTTTTAAAGAAGAAAATGCCTCAAATTTAATACTTAATGATATTGCAAATTGTACTTTAAAACTAGATAAAAATTTAGCACTTAAAGAGTATAAAGATAATAAAACCTTAGGATCATTTATTATCATCGATAAATATAGCAATGAAACCTTGGCCGCAGGTATGATAATAAAAATTTTAAATTCACAGCAAAGCCAAAGAATTTACACTCAAGCTGAAATAGAATTTAACGCTTTTATAAGAAAAAACTATCCAGAATGGGGGTGTAGAAAAATATGAAAATCATAGTAGGTATCACGCTTTTAATTCTACTTATATTGCTCATACGCAACAAAATAAAGCCTGCTGTTTTATTTGGAAGTTTGGCAGGATTTTACTACGCTTTAGGTTATCTTGATTTTAAAACTTGGATAAGTTCTTATACAAATGATTCTTTAATTTCACTCATGTTGCTACTTTTAGTTTCTATCGCTGTCGAAAAAACTATCATTATAGAATGGGCAAGTAAATTTATCATAGGAAAAAACTATAATCTTTCTCTTTTGAGACTAGGTGTAATTACTTGTGCGGTTTCAGCCTTTTTAAACAATACCGCAGTAGTAGCAAGCTTTATGGGTATAGTAAAAAACAATAAATTTCAAGCTCCCTCAAAGCTTTTAATCCCTCTTTCTTATTTTGCCATAGCAGGTGGTGTTATCACTCTTGTGGGAACTTCTACAAATTTAATCATCAATTCCTTTGTGGTACAAAATGGACTACCGAGTCTTAAAATGTTTGATTTTTTTTATATAGGTATAGCTTTAAGCATAGGAATGATTTTGGTTTTGATGATTTTTAGTAAATTATTGCCTCATTATGAAAATAAAGATAAAAATATAAAAGAACATTTAATCGCTTTAAAAGTTTTAGAAAATAGCTCTTTAATAGGTAAAAGCATAGAAGAGAACAAACTTAGAAATTTAGAGTTTTTATTTTTAGTAGAAATTCAAAGAAATAATCGAAGCATCACTCCCGTTTCACATAATGAAATCATAAATGCAAAAGATACACTTATATTTAGTGGAGATATTTCACAACTTGAAACTCTAAATAAATTTGATGGCTTAAAACTTGCAGATGGTTACGAGTTAAAAGAAAGTAAATTTATCGATGCAATCATTTCTCCAACTTCTAATTTAATTGGAAAAAGCGTAAAAGAAGCTAATTTTAGATCTAAATTTGACGCAGCTATTATTTCTTTACAAAGAGGAGATGTGCATATCAAAAAAATTGGCGAAAGTGTTTTGCAGGCTGGAGATAGAATGATTTTAGCTGTGGGTAAAGATTTTATCCTAAGGGATAATTTGGCTAAAAATTTTTATTTACTTTCAAATATCAAACAAAACGAAAAACTTGATGCCAAAAAAAGCTTATTGACTATAATGGCTTTTTTAAGTGTTATTGTTTTTTCGGCTTTAAATTTTATCTCTTTTACCAAGGCCTTGCTTATTTGTTTAGGCTTTTTACTACTTTGCAAATTTATCAAGCTTGATGAAATAAAAAGGCGTTTTCCTTTTGATATTTTTATCATAGTAGGCTCTTCTTTAGCAATTACTAAAGTACTTGTAGACAGCGGACTTGCCAAAGATTTAGCCCAACTTATCACAGGTTTTTTTGGACATTATGGAGTTTATGGAAGTTTTATAGGAGTTTATCTTTTAACCCTACTTTTAACCGAATTTATTACCAATAACGCTGCTGCGGCCTTAGCCTTCCCTATAGGTTTTGTCACAGCTCAAGCCTTAGGAGTAAATCCTTTACCTTTCATCTTTGCTGTAGCTTATGGGGCTAGTGCTGGGTTTATGATACCGCATGGATACCAAACTCATTTAATGGTTAGCTCGCTTTGTGATTACAAAATGACAGATTTTATCAAAATAGGCGCCATTGTTTCTATCGTGTATAGTGCTATAGTTCTCATAGGTGTACCTTTAATCTTTAATTTTTAGGATATTTATGGATAAAAATCTTACCTGGCATAATACAAATATCACCAAAGAACAAAGATCAAAACTTAAAAATCAAAAACCTTGCGTACTTTGGCTAACAGGACTTAGCGCAAGTGGAAAATCAACCATTGCCAATGCCTTAGAACAGAAATTACACGAGCTTGGTTTTCATACTTATTTACTTGATGGAGATAATATTCGCTTGGGTTTAAATAAAGACTTGGGCTTTGATGAAAACTCAAGAGTGGAAAATATAAGACGCATAGCAGAACTTTGCAAACTTTTTGTTGATAGTGGTTTGATTATACTAAGCGCTTTTATCTCGCCCTTTAAAAGCGATAGAGTTTTAGCAAGATCTTTGGTAAAAAAAGATGAATTTATAGAAATTTTCGTAGATACACCTTTAGAACTCTGTGAAAAAAGAGATCCTAAAGGACTTTACAAAAAGGCAAGAAATGGAGAAATAAAAAATTTCACAGGTATAGACAGCTCTTATGAAAAACCTCAAAATCCTGAAATTCATTTGCAAAATTCCAAAGCCAAACTTAATGAAAATGTAGATATAATCTTAAACTATCTTAAAGAAAATGGATATATTAATGCTTGAAAAAATAAATTTAGATGAGATTAAAAGCATAGCCTTAAAGGCTGGAAAAGCTGTTATGGAAATTTATAATAAAGATTTTAAGGTTTCTTATAAAGATGACAATTCTCCTTTAACTGAAGCTAATCTTGTATGTAATTCTATAATTTGCAAAGAACTAGCTAAATTTAATCTCCCTATACTCTCGGAAGAAAATAAAAAAATTTCTTTTCAAGAACGTAAACATTGGGAATATTTTTGGTGTATTGATCCTATAGATGAAACTAAAGAATTTATTAAAAAAATGGAGAATTTACCATCAATATGGCTCTAATTTACAAAGATACTCCTGTACTTGGAGTAGTCTATGCTCCTGCTATTATACCAAAAAAGGGTTTTGGGGCTTTTAAAAACGAAATGGTTTTACCTTTAAAACTTAATCATCAAACTTATAAAATAGTTGCTAGCAAATCTCATATGAGCAAAGAAACTAAGAAATTTATAGATAATTTACAAGCACCATTAAAAAAAGAACTTATAATTATGGGCAGTTCTTTGAAAATTTGTCTTGTTGCTAGTGATGAAGCGAAATGCTATCCCCGTCTTTCTCCCACTATGGAATGGGATACAGCCGCCGCTGATACCATAGCAAGGGAGAGTGGAAAAATAATTTATAAATATCAAAATAAAAAAGTTTTATTATATAATAAAGAAAATTTAAGAAATCCTTATTTTATAGCGGGGTAAAGATGACTTGTTATTTGCACATAGGAATGCCAAAAACAGGAACTACAAGCATACAAACATTCTTAACTAAAAATAAATTTTTACTCTTAAAACAAAATTATTTATACCCTGAAAGTATTCTTGAATGGGGGCATCAGCATATTACTTTAGTTTGGATCATTAAATCATTAAAATTAAATAAAAAATTATTATTTCTTAAAAAAGAATACAAACAAATATTAATAAACTTCAGAAAAGAACTTCAAGAAAACAAGAATAAAAATGTTATATTGTCAACAGAAGGATTAACTTGGGATTTTAATAATCCTACTTATGTGAAAATTTTATATAAAATATTAAAACTTCTTGGATTTAATACAATTAAAATCATTGTATACTTAAGACAACAAGAAGATATGTTAAGTTCTCTATATTCTGAAAATACCAAAGGCAATTATAATGTTTTTAACGGCTCTTTATCTATTAAAAATAATACATTAAGACATATTTTCAACTATAAATATATATTAAAAAGTTATTCTATGGCTTTTAAAAAAGAAAATATCATAGTAAAAATTTTTGATAAAAATATATTTTATAAACAAGATTTAATAAAAGATTTTATATATACTTTGGGTATTCAATGGAATGATAAATTTTCTATTGGAGCCAATCAAAATCAAAGCATTGATCTAATAGGCATTGAATTGCAAAATCGCTTAAATAGTTTAGGTTTAGGAGGTTATCATAATTCCAATAGCATACTCAATTTTACCATAAAACATTTCCAGAATAAAAATATATGCTTTATTCCGGAAAAAAAATACTACCTAGAATATTATAATTTTTTCAAATGCCATAATGAATGGGTTAGAAAAGAATTTTTTCCACATAAAGAAAGATTATTTCCCAAAAAAGATATGAGCACTTATAAAGAAAACTATGAGCTTAGAGAAATGAAACCAGAATATTGGGATAAAATAGCTGAATTTATAGCAGATATTATCAAAATAAAAAACGAAAATATTCTTAGTCTTAATCAAACTTTAGAAATTAAAAATCAAGAACTCAGTAATCAAACTAATCAAATTCATAATTTAAATACATCCTTAGAAAATAAAGAAAACCTACTAAATTTCCAAAATAATTACGGAAAAGCCAAAGCTCGTATTCAAAACCAACTTTCTTATAAACTAGGACAAGCTTTGATTTTAAATTCTAAAAGTGTATTAGGTTATCTATCTTTACCTTTTATAATATTAAGCATTGTTGTTTCACATAAACAAGAACAAAAGGCTTATAAATTTAAAGCAAAGAAAAATCCAAATTTAGCTTTACCACCTTTAGAAACTTATCCTGATTATAATGAAGCTTTAAAAGAAAAAGAATGTTTTACTTATAAATTAGGAGGAGAATTTATAAAAGCAAGTAAAAATTGGTATGGGGGGGGGGTATATCAAATTTATACTCAAAGATGTGCCTAGGTTGAAGAGAGAGTACGAGAGAAAAAGATAAAATATATATTAACACTCACTCAAACAAATTTTTATGCAAAATTTCTTCTAAAACCACAGTAGCATAAGAGCCTTTTTGCAAGAAAAACTCTATACAAAAATGAGCTTTTTCTTCATCATAACGCCATTTTAACTCTTCTAAATATCCCCACATAAAGCGTCTTGAACCTTGCATTTTAGCCTTAAACTCCAAAGCATCTTTAAAAATTTCATTTTCTAAATTTAAAGCCAAACCTTCTCCTGTTTCATAAGCCTTAGCACCGATTAAAAGTCCCATAGCACTAATGTCTCTTGCTCTAAAACGCTCAAGCTCAGCACTCAAATCCTCACATAAAAAACACTTTCCAAAAGGATAATGCCCTAAAACCTCGCCTTTTAAAAGCTTAAAAAATTGTTCTTGTTTTTTAAGTTCCTTAGCTTCTTCTTTAGAAATTTTATAAATTTGGATCAATTCTTTTTCGCTAAAATCATTTGCAAAATGTGATAACTCCACTCTTTTACTCAAATAGCGATTAAAAAGCTCGCTTTGAAAAGCTGAAATTAAAAACTCTTTCATTTTTACATTTTTCATCTTTTTGCCACGCAAAATTTCAAGCCCTTCTTTATAATTATCCCCAAATTTTCCAAAACGCTGATAGCCAAAATAATTCGCAAAACCTTGTTTATCCAAATTCATCAAAGCTTGTTCTAGTTTTAAGGCATCGCTTGGTAAAACTTTTTTTAAGCGTATGAAAAAAGAATTTCCTTTTAAATGCCCTATTCTTAGCTTGTTTTCGTGGGTAAAAATTTCTAAAATTTTAAGTTTAGGATGAGAAAAATTTGACAAAAAACTCTCAAATTTTTTAGGCATAGAAAGGTATTGAAAGGTTGATCCTTGCTTGTCTTTAAGCCCTGCATAACCAAAATCTCTTATTTTAACCCCGCTTGCTTCACTTAAAATTTTTAAAGCTTCATTTGCGGTTAAATCTTTTTTATTGATATGCAAAATAAGATGCTCGCCCTTGCCGCTAAATTCATACAAAGGCCTTTCACGCACTACAAAATCATCGCTATTTTTACTAAAATACGCATTAATAGGACTGTGTTTTAAACTATACAAAGGCTTAAAAATGATGTTCTCTTCCGCTAAATTCATATTTTCCTTTCACTGCTTTTCCAAAGATATTTAATTTCACGCCGTGTTTTTTGGCTATTGTTTCTATATTTTGCCGTTCTTTTTCATCAAAAGCAAATAAAATTTCATATTCTTCTCCGCTATAAAGCGTATAATCATCAAGTTTTTTAAACCAAGAAATACCGCATTTATTTAAGACTAAAAGTCTTGATAAATCCTTACTTAAACCATCTGAAATATCCATAGCACAAGAAATTAAAGGTGCGATTTCATAAAAAAAACTAGCTCTTAATTTTGGCTTTATAAATACATGGTTTGGTTTTAAAGTACCCCCATTTTGTAAAATTTCAAGCCCTTTTAAACTTCGCCCTAATTTTCCTGTATAAGCAAGTAAATGTCCTTTTTTTAAACCTTTTCTAAAAACGGCTTTATCGTTAATCTTTGAAATGATAGTAAGACTAATGTCTATTTTATCATTGCTTATAGTATCGCCGCCTATGATTTTTATATTAAATTTCCTAGCTGTTTTTAAAAAACCTTTTTGCAAAGCTTTGATCTCATTTTTGCTTAAATTTTTTGGTAAAGCAAGTCCTAAAAGTGCGTATTTTGGTACAGCATTCATCACAATGGCATCTGAGATATTAACAAGCATTGCTTTTGTAGCGATTTGCTCTAAGCTAAGCCACTCTCTTTTAAAATGCACATTTTCAAAAAACAAATCCTTGCTAAAACACCAATCATTGATAATAGCTCCATCATCGCCATTTTTTTCATTTAAAAAAGCTTTGATAATAAAATCTTCTTTGTTCATAATGCGTGATTTTATAAAATTTCCTTTTAAATTCTAGTGAATTTTAGAAAAATTTTATATAATATAGAAATATTTAAGGAAAAACCATGAAAAAATTAGAATTAAGAATTTTTAGATTTGATAAAACCAAGGATTATGAGGCTTATTATAAACCTTATATTTATGATAATTATGAAAATTTTGCAAGCTTTTATGATCTGCTTTTGCAAGTTCAAGATGATGATATTTATTTTGATTTTGATAAAGATGAAGATACTTACATAGTTGTAAATAAGCAAATCATACCACTTTTTACACCTTTAGAAAAAATAGCAAAAGAATTTGATTTTAATCTTTGCATCGAGCCTTTAAGTACAAAAAGAGCTATTAAAGATCTTATCATTGATAAAAATGATTTTTTAGACAAATACAAATATCTTGAAAAATTTGGCGATGAAGAGGATAAAAAGCTTTATGCAAAATATGATTATTTATATTATGCAAGTGAAATTTTAGACTATCTTCCTGAATATATGGGCGATGGAGTGTTTTATTTGGCTTCAAAAATGATAGAAAAATATCCTGAAAAAAAGATAGAAATTTTAAAAACTCTAGCAGATAAAGAAAAGGGTATTTTTTATCACCTTGAAAGCAAAAATGAAATTTTAGAAACAACGATTAAAAACCTACAAAATGAAATTTTAAATTTAGGATTTTTTGATAAAAATATTTTACACTTTGATTTACCTAAAACCAATGCTTTTGATAATGAGATCAAAGAACTTAAGGAAATTAAACATAATTTTAAAGATTTCAATATAGCTTTTTATGGTTTTAATGCTTGCGATACTTTAAAATCCAAACTTGAGACTAAATTTATTTCCTATGAAAACAGTACAAAAAATAATGGCTTTACTTTGCTGAATTTAAATCCTACACTAAGCTATAAAATGGCTGCAGATATTGTTTTGGACGCTTATGATAGCGGGGCTGATTTTATGGTAGTAAAAGAAGAAAAGGATTTTTATCTTTTTGATACTTGTGCTAAAAAACTTATGCAAACAAGCAAAAGAGATTTTGAAGACTTTTATATTTTAAGTCGTTTTGAGTTTTTAGCCCTTATCCAAGGCATACAAGCTCCATCATTAAAAAATCACACTTTAAAGGTTAATTTGATATGAAAATCTCTTTAGAATGTAAAGATCTCATCATAGAAAAAACTTTAGAACTTTTTTTAAAAGATCATTTGGTAATGAAAAAAGATTGTGATTTTATCATTAGTGATGAAAAAATTCACACCGCAAAACCCTTATTTATCATCTCTAAGAACTCTCCATTTTTAAGCGTGCCATTTAGCAAAGAAGCCTTGTTTGAGTCTTTAAATGAATTTGACAATGCCTTAAAAGCAGCAGCTTTGCAACTTGCGCTTGAACAAAAAAGACTACTTGAAGAAAAAATTGAAGCTATTGCTTTGGAATTTAAAAAAGATTATGAAAATAAAATCGATCTTGCCATAAAAGATCTTAAAAACAAACTCGTAAAAGCACTTAATGATGAATGATGAATTTATAAGCGTTAAAGACTTTTTTAATCACAATGAAAAAAGAAAAAAATTTCTTCAAAAACAAGAAATTACTTCTCCTAAAGAAAAAATAAAAAAAATCAAAGAAACAAAGCTTTATACAAATATAGAAAGTGGTAAATACAAAGGAAAAAAACTACTTTTACCTAGTCTTACAACAACAAGAAGCACTAAAAGTATAGTAAAAAGTTGTGTTTTTAATGTAATAAGGGAAGATTTAAGAGATAAAATTTTCATTGAAGCCTTTGGCGGAAGTGCTTTGATGGCGGCCGAAGCACTAAGCAATTATGCTTTAAAAGCTTATGCTATAGAACTTGATGTAAAAGCCTATAAAATTGCTTTAGAAAATGCTAAAAACATAGATCCAAATTTAGAAGTGATCCACGCAAATACTTTTGAAATTTTACCCCAACTCATAGAAAATTCAAAAAATGAAATCATCTTATATCTTGACCCGCCTTTTGATATCAGAGAAGGTTTTAGCGATATTTATGAAAAAATTTATCATTTTTTAGAAAATTTAGATTTAAAGACTTTAAATTTAATCATTTTTGAACACCACTCAACCATAAAAACTCCCGAAAAAATCCAAAATTTTCAAAAAATTAAAGAAAAGAAATTTGGATCAACTAACTTAAGCTTTTACACTTCTTAACTTACTTGGAACACTTCTTGCTTGATCTATCATCAACAATAGATTAAAGGAAGAATCCATGAGAGTTTTAACGATATTTTTACTCTTTATGACAAGCATTTTTGCAGTGCAAATCAAGGATGTAGCAAACACTGTAGGTGTAAGAGATAACCAACTTATAGGTTATGGACTTGTTGTAGGGCTTAATGGAAGCGGCGATGGAACAAGCTCTAAATTTACACTACAATCCATCTCAAACCTTTTGCAAGGTATGAATATCAAAGTAGATCCTAACGATATCAAATCAAAAAATACCGCAGCTGTTATGGTTACAGCCAAACTTCCGGCCTTTGCAAAAAGCGGAGATAAACTTGATATTACCGTTTCATCTATGGGTGATGCAAAATCTTTACAAGGCGGAACACTTTTACTGACTGCACTTCGTGGGATTGATGGTGAAATTTATGCTATAGCACAAGGCTCTATCTCAACAGGAGGTTTAACACCTAGACCAGGAGGAGCAGGTTCTCACTCAACTGCTGCAATCGTAATGGGCGGAGCTAATGTAGAAAGAGAAATTCCACAAAATTTTAGTCAAAATAATGATCTAACCTTAAGCTTAAAAGTAGCGGACTTTAAAACCGCAAATGATATAGAAAGAGTTTTAAATACTGTCTTTGGCGAAGAAGTGGCTAAAGCCATCGACTCTCGCACAGTAAAACTCAAAAAACCTGAAGATCTTTCAAATGTTGATTTTATGGCAAGAGTTTTAGAACAAGATATAGCTTATAAACCACAAAGCAAAGTTATCATTGATGAAAGAACAGGAACAGTGATTGCTGGAGTTGATGTAGAGGTAGAACCTGTTTTAATCACTCATAAAGATATCACCATAAAAATAGATCCAAACAATAACGCAGTAGCTAATCAAAATGAAATCGATATGAAAGATGGTGGTTTTGTAGATCCAAGTTCAAATACCTTAAGAATCAACAATGCAAAAAGTACAGTTGCAAATATAGCTAGAATGCTTAACAAACTTGGAGCAACCCCAAATGACATTATCGCTATTATGGAAAATTTAAAGCGCGCAGGTGCAATTAACGCGGATTTGGAGATCATCTAATGAAAATCGATAATTTTTTAAATACTTATAGTATGAATAGTGCTTTACTTGATCGTGCAGCTAAAGCAAGAAGTTTAGAATCAAGCATCAAAATAAATGATAATGATATAGTTACAAAGAGCAAAGAAGATGAAGCCTTAAAAGAACAAACAGATGCTTTTGAGGCATTTTTTTTAAAGCAAGTTTTAGACGTATCTTTAAAAAGTCAAAATTCACTCTTTGGAAAAGATGCCAGTGATGAAATATACTCTTCCATGTATAACGATACCATGAGTAAAGCTTTAAGTGGAGGTATGGGTTTTTCAAAATTATTATACGATTTTTTAAAAGAAAGGGGTTAAGTTTTTTAAATTTGGGTCGATATGGTTTGTAGAGGATTATAACTAAGATCAAGGAGGCAGAAATGATCAATCCTATACAACAAAGTTATGTGGCAAATACCACATTAAATACAAATAGAATAGATAAAGAAACTAAAACAAACGATACTCAAAAAACGGAAAATGATAAAGCGAGCAAAATTGCAGAGCAGATTAAAAACGGTACTTATAAAATTGATACAAAAGCTACAGCTGCTGCGATTGCTGACTCTTTAATCTAAAACTTTCATTCTCCTTTTTTTGAGAGAGAAAAGGAGAAAATATGCTTAAACAAAGACTTGATGAAGTAAATGCTATCTTAGCAAAACTTATTGCTTTAACCGAAGAAGATATAGAAAATATCAAAGTGGCTAAACATGAGAGTGTAACGCCAAGTGTAGAAGAAAAAAACAAACTTATCGCCGAATTTATTACAGCTAAAAAACAACTTGATGTTGCCTTGGTTGAGCTAAATAATAGCTCTACAAAAGGGCTTAGTGAACTCTTAGATGATGAAGATAAACAAAAACTAGATCTACTTAAAAAAAATCTTCAAAACCTTCATAGTAAAAACAAAGAGTATGCTAAATTTATTCTTATTGTCAAAGATTTTCTTGATGGCTTAGTAAATAAAATGTTTGATATCAATGATGGAACAAATAATGCTTATGGAGATAAAAAGACAAATCCAGAGTCAATTTTCAAGATCAATGTATAAGGATTTATAATGGGTATTTTTGGAACATTATACACAGGTGTTACAGGCTTAAAGGCAAGCGAAGTTCAAATCGCAACAACTGGAAATAATATCTCAAATGCTAATGCAACTTTTTATACACGCCAAAGAGTAGTGCAAACTACAAATGGGTATATTACCACAGGTGGAGTTCAAGTAGGCACAGGAACTGCTATAGAAAGTATAGTGCGTTTGCATGATGAGTATTCTTACTATAAATTAAAAGGTGCATCAAACCAACTAGAATACACTAAATATATGGCTTCAACCTTACAAGAAATCGCTCAGCGTTTTCCAGACTTACAAAATACTGGAATTTTGAAAGATTTAGAAAATTATAACAAAGCTTGGAATGATTTTGCATCTAACCCTAATGAAAATGCCACAAAAATAGCCCTTGTAAAAGCTTCTCAAACCTTAACAGAAAGCGTTAATAACACTTTTGCAACCTTGGATAAAATCCAAAAAAAAGTAAATGATGATATTAAAAATACGGTTGATGAGATTAATAGAATCGGTGAAGAAATTGCCACTATAAATAAACAAATTTATGGACAAGAAGCCTTACCAACAGAACACGCAAATGAGCTTAGGGATAGAAGAGATGAACTTGAACTTACCCTTTCAAAGCTAGTTAGTGCAGTTGCAAGCAAAAATGAAATCAATCAAGACAATCGCCTTGATACAACCATCACTGATCCAGGACATCAATACAATCTAAGTATAGAAGGTTTTAGTATAGTAGATGGGATAAATTTTCATCCTTTAAAACTTGATTATGATGATAAGAATAAATCTTATAGCATTTATTATGAAACTCCTGATGAAAAAGTTCGCGATCTTACTGCAAAGATTAACGGTGGACAGCTTGGTGCTCAACTTGACTTACGCGGTAGAAACTATAGCAAAAGCGAAGGAAAATATGAAGATGGAATTATCCAAGGTTATATGGATTCTTTAGATACTTTTGCTAAGACCATGATCAACGAAACTAACAATCTTTATGCGAGTTCTGCGAAAAGTTCTGTTACTTCTGATTATCTATCTGGACTTAAGGGAGATATTCCTTTAGTTAATTACGACAGAACCATACAACCAGGAAGTTTTGATATAGTCATTTATGATGATAAAGGCGATAAAAAACTCACCAAAACCATCACCATAGATGTAAATACAACCATGAATGATATCATGCGTCAAATCAATGCTAATACAGATGATAATAACGATCACAATGCAAATAATGATGTTGATGATCATATCAATGCAAGTTTTAGCTACGATGCAAAAACTGGAGATGGTTTATTCCAAATCAATGCAAAATCAGGCTTTAAGGTAGCCATTGAAGATAAAGGCACAAATTTCGCAGGTGCGTTTAGCATAGGTGGTTTTTTCAGCGGAACCGATGCAAGTGACATGAAAGTAAAAGATTCTATCTTAAATGATCCAAGCACAGTAAGAGCAAGCTCAAATGGGGTTGATAGTGGCAATGACATGGCAAATAAAATCATCCAACTTCAATATGATAAAGTTAATTTTTATAATGAAGATGGCACTATTGATAATCTTACCATGGAAGAATATTACCGCAAACTTACAGGTAAAATAGCCTCAGATGGTGAAAATAACAATGTTGTAAATTCAAGCAATGAAACTCTTTATAATTCTGTTTATAGCGAGTACCAATCTAAAAGTGGTGTAAATACAAATGAAGAATTAGCCGCTCTTATACAATACCAATCAAGTTACGGTGCTGCAGCAAAAATCGTCTCAACTGTAGATCAAATGCTTGATACCTTACTAGGACTTAAATCTTAAGCTCTAGTAATATCAAGTGAAAAATTTTATCCATCTTAAAGCCAAGCTTGATTTTTTAGCCAATCAAAAAAACACCAATCATTCCCTTTTTGAAACTCCAGATCCTTTGCAAATTGCTAAAATTCACAATGATGAATTTACTGCCTTAATTTGTGCTTTATTTGCCTATGGAAATGCTAAAAATATAGTAAATTTTCTAAAAAAACTTGATTTTTCTTTATTAAACCTTCAAGAAAAACAAATAAAAAAAGAACTTAAAAATTTAAAATACCGCTTCCAAAATGAGAAAGATATACAAGAAATTTTTATCACTCTTTCAAGACTTAAAAATGAAATTTCACTCTACGAACTTTTTTATCAAGCCTATCAAAAAAGAGAAAATACCACAGATGCCATCTTAGCTTTTATGCAAAAAATCAAAACCTTAAATTCATATTCAAGTTATGGGTATGATTTTTTCTTTGGAAAAATTTGGCAAAACACCCCTACTTCACCTCTTAAACGCTATAATATGTATCTAAGATGGATGGTTAGAAAAGATGAACTTGATCTTGGACTTTTTACCAAAATTCACACCAAAGATCTTTTAATTCCACTTGATACACATACACATAAAATTTCCTTGACTTTAGGACTTCTAAAGCGTAAAATATATGATTATAAAAGTGTTTTAGAACTCACGCAAAATTTAAAAAAATTAGATGCAAATGATCCCATAAAATATGACTTTGCACTCTATCGTTTAGGGCAAAGTAAGGAAATTGACAAATTTAAGGAGTGAAAAATGGGCTTTGAGCACTTAGATACAATTTATTATTTTATACTTTTTTTTGTAGCTCTTTTTGCTGGTTTTATAGATTCTATTGTAGGTGGAGGAGGGCTTATTACTCTACCAGCGCTCATAGCCTGTGGGATTCCTGCGCATTTATCTTTAGCAACAAACAAACTCCAAAGCGTCTTTGGTTCTTTTACGGCTACTTTAACTTATTTTAAATCCACCACTCTACCTCATCTTGCTTGGGGTGTTTTTTTTACAGCCTTAGGAGCAGCTATAGGAAGTTATAGCGTTCTTTTTGTAAAAGATGAGCAATTAAAGCTTATTATCTTAATCTTTTTAACTCTTACTTTCTTATATACAGCCTTGCGTCCTAACTTAGGTAAACACGAAAGCGAACCTATAATAAAAAATATCAAAATTTTTCATTTAATTTGTGGCTTAACTTTAGGATTTTATGATGGATTTTTAGGGCCTGGAACGGGTTCATTTTGGATTTTTGCTTGTGTGATGCTACTAGGTTTTAATATGAGAAAAGCAAGCATTAATACTAAAATTTTAAATTTCACTAGTAATATCATTGCTCTTGCTATATTTTTATGGCAATACGAACTTTTATGGGCTGTAGGCTTGCTTATGGGCGTAGGACAAGTTTTAGGAGCTTATTTAGGCTCAAAACTTGTATTAAAAACTAATGGAAAGTTTATAAAAACTTTATTTTTAATCGTTGTAGGAGCTACTATCATTAAAGTAGCTTGGGATTATTTTAGTTAAAATTGACCCCTGAGCTAAGCTCCCACATAGGTAAGAATATACCTAAAGCCAAAAACAAAACTAAAAGCGCTACAAATAAAGTCATCATAGGTTCTAAAAAAACCAAAAATCTATCCATCAAATTTTCGCTTTTTTGTTGATAATATTTGGCAATTTCTTCACTTAATACTTCAAGTCTTCCACTTTTCATCGCAACACTAAGCATAGAAAATACCAAAGAATCAAAAATATCAATCTTTTTAAAAACCTGACTTAACTCAAGACCAGAATCTATAAAACTAAAAAGTTTTTTATACTGAAAAATTAAAAATTTATTTTCAAGCCCTATAATAGCTAAATCAAAAGCTTTAGATATTGAAATTCCATTTTTTAAAAGTAAAGAAAAAACCATAAAAAAATAATAATTTTGATTATAAATAATCAAACGAGAAATCAAAGGTATTTTTAAAAATAAAAAATCGCAAGAAAAAGCAAAAGAATGAAAATTTTTATAAGCTAAAATAAGCATAACAATAAAAATAACAAACAAAAATGTGCAAAAAATTCCATAGCCATCTAAAAAATTATAAATTTCTAACATTACATGCGTGATAAAAGGCAAACTCACGCCTAAATTTTCAAATAAATCTTTAAAATTAGGCACTACAAAAAGCATTAAAAACAAAAATGCTCCGATAATACTTAAAAAAACCAAAGTAGGATATCTAAAAGCCTTTTTTAATTGTTTTTGAGTCTCTAAGCTTTTTTCTCGAAGTTTAGAAATTTGACTAAATACTTCACTGATTTTTCCTGTCTTTTCAGCCGTTTTAATCAAAGCTAGCTCCGCACGATTTAATCCAAAATTAGCATTTTCAAAAGCTTGATTTAAATTTTGGGCTAAAATTAAATTGTCTAATATTTTTTTCATAATCTTGCAAGAATGCATAAGATATAATTCTCTAATCGCTTCTTGAACACTTAATCCAACTTCACACAACAAAGCCAGCTCTTTAAAAAAGAGTATGAAATTTTCTTCCTTTAATCTCTGAAAATTAGATTTTTGAATTTCTTTTATATCAATGATTTTCCAATTCTTTGATAAGGCTTTTGCTTGTGCTATATTTAAATTTTCAGCTTTTATAGTTTTTGTATATTTTTGATTGTTTTTAAGAAATTCTACTTCATAAAATTTCATCTTACAACCCTTAAAAGCTCATCTATACTTGTAAGACCTTCTTTGGCTTTTTTTAAACCTTGTTCAAACATAGTTTGAAAGCCATATTTTTTTGCAAGCTCCATTAAAATCGTTTTATCTTGATTTTCCCTAATTGCACAAGCTAAATCTTCATTGATCTCTAAGCACTCAGCGATTAATTCTCTGCCAAAAAATCCACTATGATGACAACGCTCACATCCTTTTGGTTCAAAAAATTCACCTTCAAATTCAATATAATGTTTTTTGCTTTTTTGCTTACACCAAGGACAAAGTTTTCTAACCAAACGCTGTGCTATAACAAGACTCAAAGCCGATGCTATCAAGTAACTTTTTGCTTGCATATCCAAAAGCCTATCAATGGTACTAAGAGCATCATTAGTATGCAAGGTGCTTAAAAGCAAATGACCTGTTAAAGAAGCTTTAAGTGCAATATCTAAACTTTCTTCATCGCGAATTTCTCCTATCATGATAATATCAGGATCTTGCCTTAAAATTGCTCTTAAAATACTATTAAACTCGACTCCAACTTTTGAATTAAGCAAAATTTGCTGCACTAAAGGAATTTTATACTCTATAGGATCTTCTGCGGAAATAATCTTTTTTTCAATACTTTTCAACTCGTTTAAACACGCGTATAAAGTTGTGCTTTTACCACTACCTGTAGGGCCGGTTAATAAAATCATTCCATTGGGACGATGTAAAATCTTTTTTAAAATTTCTAAATTTTTATCTCCAAGATTTAGTTTATACAAATCCAAAATTTCTTTATCATGTTTTAAAATTCTTATAACAACACTTTCGCCATAAATCAAAGGCAAACATGAAACACGAAAATCATATCTTTCATTTTCAAAATCTAATTCAAAACTTCCATCTTGTGTTTTTCTTGATTCAGCTAAATTCAAACAAGCTAAAAATTTGACATGAAAAACCAAAGCTTCATAAACATCCTTCTCAAAAATAGCAAATTCACGCAAAATTCCATCAACCCTAAACCTAATCAAAGCATCATCATTCCTTGCTTCTATGTGAATATCACTCGCATGAAAAGATAAAATTTCATGTAATAAAAAATCAAAAATTTGACTGATGCAACTTTGATCATCTCTTTTTTGATTTTCTTGCCATTCAAGTCTAAGCTTAATGCTTAATCTTTTAATCTCCTCTTGAATACGAATTTGATTTAAAATTTTAGCTATCTTTAATTCATCGGCAATTGCAGTGACGATTTTTTCACAAATCATAAAAGTCTTAACTTGCTCTAAAAGCTCTAAAGAACAAGGTTTGGATCTAATAATCATAAAGCCGTCATTGTTTTTAATAAGCAGAAATTTAAATTTTAAAAGTAAAGAAAAAGGTATACCTTCATAAATAAAATCATTATCTTCATCTAAATCAACAAAATGTAAATTACAAAAATTTGCTAATTTTTTAAAAAAATCCCAAGAAGTGATATTAAATTTAGTGCAAATTTCATCAAGACTCATTTCATTATCAATATAAGCTTGAAAAATTTTATCCATTCTACTTTCCATCTAATTCCATTAAACCATAATAATTTATATAAGCATCTAAAGCACTTTGAGCTTCTTTTTCTTCACCTAAAGCTCTTTTAGCCTGAGCAAAAATCAGCCAAGAATCTTGTTTTTGCTTGTCAAGTTCATTGGCTTTTAAAGCCCAAAATATTGTCTTTTGATAGGCTTTAATATCAAAATACTTCTTAGCTAAATTTAATGCCTTTTCATAGCTTGGATTTCGATAAAAAGATTTTTTTAAATCAGAAATATTTAAAATTTTAGAATCAATTTCTATCTTACTAATATGTGTATTTTCCTGCACCGCTTTAACTTCTTCTAGTTCTTTATATAACTTTTCCCTAGAAATCTTATTTTTTTCTTGTAAAATTTGTGCTTGAAGAATCTTTTGCTCTAAATGCTTTTTATGTTCAATAGCTTGCAAATAAATATTTTTTTGCTTATTATATTTTTGCATTAGCACAAAAAAACAAAATGCTATTGCTAAGATTAAAACAATTAAAAATAAATATTTTAAATATTTTTTAAGTAAAAAATATTTATACCTAAGCTCAAGCTCTTTAATTCTTTCTTGCATATCTTACCTTAATAAGCCATTCTCTAAAGCACTAAGCTTTAAAATATACTCTTGACTTTTGTTTTTATCAAAAAAACTATTTATCTCATAAAAACTTTTTAAAGTTTTATCAATATATCTTAAATTTCCTTGAGAAATTTTTTGTAAAAACTTAAGACATTTATTTGAAAAATTCATTCCGAATTTCAATTTAATATAATCATCAAGCTCTAAAAGACTAATATTTTTCAATTCAAAACAAGCACTTAAACGACTTTTAAAATGCTCTTTTTTAAGTATATTTAACTTTTTATGAGAACTTAAAACAAAACTTATAGAATCACTATAAATCCTGATGCTTTCTAGCATTGCATAATCATACATTCCCACTTCATCAAGAATAATTAAACTCTGGCCTTGTGAAATCAAAAACTCAATTTTTTCTTTTAAGAAACTCTGATCTTTAAAATTTTCATTAATAAAATCAACATTATATTTTTTTGCCAATCTTTGCAACAATACACTTTTACCACTACCGCTTTTTCCCCATAAAAAAATAAAAGCTTTTTGGCTTTCTAAAATTTGATTGATTTGATGAAAAATTTCTTCTCTAAATGGAATAATTTTACTCATAATGCTTAAATCCTAGATCTTTAAGACTTGGAGCCTTTACACTATCTACTATACTTGGAGTGATAATAAAAACAATTTCAGTTGCTTTAGAATTTAAAACTTCTCCTTCAAACAAAGAACCTAGGATTGGAATTTTTGATAGAAAATTGATAGAATTTTTCTCATTAGATTTATCGTGAGAAATCAATCCACCTAAAATTAAAGTTTGATTATTCTCCACTTGCACAACACTAGAAAGCTTTTTTTGTATAGTATCAGGAGCAATAGTTCTTGGCTCTTTTTGTCGTTTATTATCTTCTGGATACTTAAAATCACTTAAGCTTGGATTAATCCTAAGCATTATTTTTCCATCATCAGAAATTTCAGGCAAGATATTGAGTAAAATGCCTACAAAAATAGAATAATTATTATAACTTTCACTAACAGTAGTCCCATTTTCAGTACCTTTAGAACTTTCTTTGACTTGATAATTTATAGTATCGCCTACAGAAATAATGGCTTGTTGGTTGTTTAAAGCCATAAGCTTTGGATTAGAAAGCACGCTAGTTTTTCCATTTTGAGAAAGAAAGTTAATAATAGAATCAAAATTTAAATTTGCCCTTAAACCCAAATTCTTAACAAAACCTTGCCCATTTTGAAACTGAATAAAAGAATTTTCATTATTTACTTGTGAATTTAAACCTATATTAAAATTTTGCCAATTAATCCCACTAGAATGGCTTTCATTTAAACTCACAGCAAGTATGCTAACATCGATAATAACTTGTTTTTTAAGACGATTTTCTAGTTTTTGCAAATAATTTTTCACACTTTTTAACTGAGAATTTGTTCCAGTTACTATAATAAGACCTGCATTGGGGTTTATGATGGGAGTTTTAGCCTCATAATCTTCATGAGAATTTTTTAATAATACAATAATCTCTTTTTCTATATTTTGCCAAAAATCAAATTTTTCCATACTTTTAATCATATTGTCTTCTGCATCATCAAAACTACCGCTATATTCACTTTGCCTTGGTTTAGCGTCTACAGACGCTTTAGTTATGCTTTGTCCTTCTCTGATAGAAGTGATATAACTTATCTTAAAAATCTTCGTATTAATACCTGAAATTCTTAAAATTTTACCATCAAAATCATAGCTAAGATCATGCTCTTTGATAAAAAAATTAAAAATTTCGTCTAAACTCATTTGATGAATATTGACAGAATTTTGCAATGTTTCTAATTTTTCTTTGGCAATTTTATCTTTAACAATAATACTAAAAGAACAATATTTTGCAAGCTCATCAAGACTTTCTTGTATGCTTAATTTTTCATTAATACTGATATCAAAAAGACGCTTTTGACAATCTAAAGCATAAAGATAATGGCAAAAAAGAATGTTAATTAATATTAATCTTATCATTTTTATTTATTTGGATTGCAATTTCTAAATTATCATATTGGAATTTAATCTCTTTAGTATTTATTTCATGTATTATAGCATCATCAATCATATCACCTTTTTTATACCATCGATCATAAATTTTTACTTTATCAAGCATAATTGCAGTAATTTTAATATGTCTTAATTTTTCAAAAGTAGGATTCACAAATGGGTTTTGAAGAGTATTAAAATTTATGCGATTTTCTTTATCTATAAGTTTAAAATACTCTTCAAAATTATCTTGTGCAAACAAAGTGCTAAAACACAATGTAGCACTAAAAATATATTTTATCAGCTTTCAACCTCATTACTATAATCAGCCATAGCGATACGCTTAAGCTGTCTATAGCGACGTTGAGCGTCTTTTTTATTGCGTTCAAAAAGCTCAGCAGCATGTTCAGGATTTGCTTTTTTAAGTGAATTATAACGCACTTCATTCATCAAAAATTGCTCATATAAATCCCAATCAGGCTCTTTTCCTGTTAGAGTTAAAGGATTTTTTCCTTGTTCTTCTAAACGAGGATCAAAGGTATAAAGTGGCCAATAGCCACACTTTGTAGCAAGCTCACCTTGCTCTCCTGAGTAGCCCAGCCCACCTTTAATACCATGAGCTATACAAGGAGAATAACAAATCACCAAAGATGGTCCATCATAGGCCTCAGCTGCAGTGATAGCTTTGATAAGATGAGTATAATTTGCCGTTGAATTTACTTGTGCTACAAAAATATAACCATAAGTCATAGCAATTTGACCCAGATCTTTTTTCTGTATAGGTTTGCCTGCTGCTGCAAACTGTGCTACAGCTCCTGTTCTAGAAGATTTTGAACTTTGACCGCCTGTATTAGAATAAACTTCTGTATCAAGCACTAAAATATTTACATTTTCTCCACTTGCTAAAACATGATCAAGTCCGCCATAGCCTATATCATAAGCCCAACCATCACCACCAAAAATCCAGTGAGATTTTTTACTTAAATACTGTTTAAGCTCTAATATATCTTGTACGGCTTTAATATTTTTATTTTGCTCTAAAATAGGGATCATTTTATCTTTAATTTCCACAGACATAGCACCATTGTCTTTATTTGCAATCCAATCTTTAAAAAGGGCTGATAAAGCATTTGGAACTTCTTGCATACTTTCATTCATGATATATTCAATGCGGTGTCTTGTATTTTCAGTTGCGATTTTCATACCCAAACCAAACTCAGCATTGTCTTCAAAAAGTGAATTTCCCCAAGCAGGACCGTGTCCATTTTTCACACTTTTTCTATAAGGAGTTGATGGAGCTGAACCCCCATAAATAGAACTACAACCTGTCGCATTAGCCACAATCATTCTTTCACCGAACAATCTTGTAATTAAAGTAATATAAGGAGTTTCTCCACATCCAGGACAAGCTCCATGGAATTCAAATAAAGGTTGGGCAAATTGTGCTCCTTTTGTAGTTTCTTTATTTAAAATATCATCTTTGTATGTGATTTCTTTAAATAAATAATCCGCATTTTCTTGCTCACCAAAATCCATCTCTTCTTGAAGTGGTACCATAACCAAAGATTTTTCTTTAGTAGGACACTCATGAACACAAAGCTCACAGCCTGTACAATCAAGTGGAGAAACTTGAATTTTAAAGCTTAATTTTTCTCCTTTGGTTCCTTTAGCTTCTAAAGCATGATCTTTTACACCGCGAGGTGCATTTGCCATTTCTTCATCATTAATCAAAAATGGCCTGATAACAGCATGCGGACAAACTGAAGCACATTGATTACATTGGATACAATTTGCCTCTATCCATCTTGGTACCATAACCCCAACACCGCGTTTTTCGTATTCGGTTGTGCCGTGTTCAAAACTTCCATCTTCATAACCTAAAAAGGCTGAAACAGGTAAATCATCACCCTTAGCCGCATTCATAGGTTTTACGATTTTTTCAACAAATTCAGTACCTTTATAGGCATTGGTTTGTTCTTTTTCTTTAAGCTCTAAATTTTTCCAATTTGGATCTACTTCAACTTTTACAAGTCCATCAGCACCCACATCAATAGCCTTGTAATTCATTTCTACAATAGCATCGCCTTTTTTACTATAAGATTTATACGCAAGCTCTTTCATGTATTTTTGTGCGTCTTCATAAGGAATGATTTTTGCAAGTTTGAAAAAGGCTGATTGCATAATGGTATTTGTACGATTTCCCAAACCTATATCACGAGCTAGTTTGGTTGCATTGATGATATAAAAATTTACTTCTTTTTCAGCTAAAGTTTTCTTTACTGCATCTGGAAGTTGTCTTATGGTTTCTTCAGCATTCCAAATACTATTTAAAAGGAAAGTTCCTCCTTTGCGAATTCCTGCTAAAACATCATAAATTTCCAAATAAGCCGCTACCGAACAAGCGATAAAATGCGGAGTTGAAACAAGATAAGTTGAACGGATAGGTTTTTTAGAAAATCTTAAATGGCTTCTTGTATAACCCCCTGATTTTTTAGAATCATAAGCAAAATAAGCTTGAGCGTAAAAATCCGTTTTATCTCCGATGATTTTAATCGAGTTTTTATTTGCGCCCACAGTTCCATCAGCACCAAGTCCGTAAAATAAACATTCGATCGTACTTTCATCTCCAAGTGAAATTTTCTCTCCAGCACTCAGTGAAGTATGAGTTACATCATCAACTATACCTACAGTAAAGCCATCTTTTGGATTATCAAGTTTAAGATTTTCAAATACTGCTATCATTTGAGCAGGATCAACATCCTTTGAAGAAAGTCCGTATCTTCCACCCACTATAACAGGAGCATTTTCTCTTCCATAGAAAGCTGATTTTACATCAAGATAAAGTGGTTCTCCAAGACTTCCTGGTTCTTTGGTTCTATCTAAAACTGCGATTTTTTTCACTGATTTTGGCATAACATCAAAGAAATATTTTAAACTAAATGGGCGATAAAGATAAACTTTTAAAATCCCTACCTTTTCACCCTTGGCATTAAGATAGTCCACCACTTCTTCAAGTGCTTGAGTTACAGAACCCATAGCAACAATCACGCGCTCTGGCTCTTTGTGACCATAATAAGTAAATGGTTTGTATTCTCTACCTGTAATTTTTGAAATTTCTTGCATATATTCATTAACAACATCAGGTAAAGCATCATAAAAACGATTGCTTACTTCTCTAGTTTGAAAATAAATATCATCATTTTGTGCTGTTCCACGTGTTTTTGGATTTTCTGGATTTAAAGCATTATTTCTAAATTCAAGCAAAGCTTCTCTATCTAATAATCTATCAAAATGCGCATAATCCATTACTTCAACTTTTTGAATTTCATGGCTTGTTCTAAAACCATCAAAAAAATGTAAAAATGGCACTCTTCCCTTAATTGCAGCTAAATGTGCTACACCAGCTAAGTCCATGGTTTCTTGCACAGAATGCGAACAAAGCATAGCAAAACCAATTTGTCTTGCCGCATAAATATCTTGATGATCACCAAAGATAGACAAAGCTTGAGCAGCCAAAGAACGCGCTGCTACATGGATTACACAGGGGAGTAATTGACCTGCTATTTTATACATATTTGGAATTTTAAGGAGTAATCCTTGAGAAGCCGTATAAGTTGTAGTCAAAGCCCCGGCTTGTAAAGATCCATGCACACTACCTGCAGCTCCTGCTTCACTTTGCATTTCTACGATTTTTACAGGAACTCCAAAAAGATTTTTTTTTCCTGCAGCTGCCCACATATCGGTGTAATCAGCCATAGGAGAACTAGGTGTAATAGGATAAATTCCAGCAACTTCAGTAAAAGCATACGCAGCGTATGCAGCAGCCTCATTTCCGTCCATAGTTTTCATAATTTTACCCATTGAGACCTTCCTTTATATTGATAATTTTTATAATTTTTTAGCTATCAATTTACTATAAATTCTCTTAAAAGGCGTTTAACGAAAACTTGAAATTAGTTTAATCTAGCTATATAATTAACAGCCTCATATGCATTTAAAAATACCATAGAATGGGCTTTTAATTCATTTTCATTGCCATAGCCGCAAGTTAAGGCCAAAGGAGTGATATTAGCAGAAATTGCAGCTTGAATATCTAGTATTGTATCGCCTATCATATAGGCATTTTCTTGAGTTTTATTGAGTCTTTTTAAGGCTAAAATTATAGGTTCAGAACTTGGCTTTGGATTTGTGACATCTTCAAGAGTAATTAAAGTTTTAAAGAATTTTTTAACTCCCAAATAATCAAGTAGAATCGGAGTAAATTTACCTCCTTTTGTTGTAACTATACCAAGATCTGCAATTTCACTTCCAAGCTCTAATGCTTCTTTTGCTTTAGGTAAAAGAGTGGTTTGTTCTAAATAAATTTGTGCATAAATTTCACGATAAGCTAATACAAATTCTTTACTTAAAATTAATTTATCTGGATAAAGCATTCTAAACATTTGCTCTAAAGGATAACCTATGAGATTTTTGATTTCTTCATTATTTTTAGAAGTTAATCCAAGGGCTTTAAAAGCTCCTTGGAAAGAATTTAAAATAGCATCAGTAGAATCAATTAAAGTGCCATCTAAATCAAATAAAATAGTTTTATTCATTATCTTAAAATAAATTTAGCATCCACTCTTCTATTATCCGCTCTACCTTCTTTAGTGTCATTGCTTGAGCGAGGATTATCTTGACCATAACCTACTGTTTTGATGCGACTTTTTTCTACACCATATTTTTCAAGTTCATTAGCAACACTTTTAGCACGTCTTTCAGAAAGCTTTTGATTATAAGCTCTTGAACCGATATTATCTGTATGTCCTTCAAGAATAGTATCATATCTTTCATTTTCATCTAAAACTTTTGCAATTTCTTTGATTTTTTCTTGAAAGGTTGGATTTATAGTAGTTTTATCAAAACCAAAATGACCTTCCAAAGAAATAGTTTTTTCGCAACCATTTTCATCTAACAAAGCACCTTCTCTTGGTTCAACAGGACATTTTGCTTGTGGAGCTGGACGAGTATCAGCAACTTCTTCTACAGCTTTTTCCTTTTTGCCACCAAAACCAAAACTAATACCTAAAGTTGAAACCCAATTATGGTTTGCATGATTAAAATTAATTTGATCTCTAGTTTCAAGTCTTAAAGCCAAAGAATCACTAAGACGGAATTTTACACCCGCGCCATAATGTCCAAATCCACCGCTTTTATTATCATAAGCAGCATTTGAAAAATCCTCATATCCTCCACCTGCTAAACCATAGAAATAAAATTTCTCACCTACATCAATACCTTTAATAGCACTCAAATAAGTTCTTGTAATATCTGTAGTTTTATTTGTATTTGTATATTTAACATCAGAATAATGCTCTAACCCAAATTCTAATTGATCAAGCCAAAAATCGTCAAAATGATAACCAAGTCTAATCCCTGGTGCATAACGATTATCCATATCTAAATTACCCTCAAAGTAATTATAGTTTAAAGTTGGAGTGATTTCAAATTTTACATTGTTATCAGCACCGAATAAAACACTTGCCAAACCTAAACATAATAATATTTTTTTCATAGAAAAAACCTTTCATTGTGTTATAAAATAAAAATTTAAATTTTGCAATTATATCATAAATGACAGAAAAAAGGATGAGTTTTATAAAAAATTGTAGAAAGGTGGGAAAATCCCACCAAAAAATATTAACGTTTAGAGAATTGTGGGCTTCTTCTTGCTTTGCGGCGTCCATATTTTTTACGCTCAACAGTTCTACTATCTCTAGTAAGAAGTCCTTTGGGTTTTAATAAAGCTCTAAAATCAGCATCCATAGCTGCTAAAGCTCTTGAAATTCCATGTCTTAAAGCTTCAGCTTGAGCACTATAGCCCCCGCCTAAAGTGGTTGCTTTAATATCCATTGAAGTTTCTTGTTTAGTCACAAGTAAAGGTTGAACCACTTTAAGCTTAATCGCCTCGTGTCCACCAAGCCAAGTGTTTAAATCAACACCATTAACACTAATTTTACCACTACCTGGTTTTACCCATACCTTTGCGATAGCAGTTTTTCTCTTACCTGTTGCGTATGTTGTTGCCATGATTATTTTCCTTCTTTAGCAATTTGCGCAGTGTGTGGGTGCTCACTACCCGCATAAATTTTTAATTTTTTAAGCATAGCTCTGCCCAAATTTGTTTTAGGAAGCATACCTCTAACTGCTAATTTATATAATTTTGCAGGATTTTTTTCAAGTAAATCACCAAATTTTTCGCTTTTTACACTTCCAAAATATCCTGAATGTCTATGATAAAGCTTATCTTCTGCTTTATTAGCACCTGTAAATACAGCTTTTGAAGCATTGATGATAATTACATAATCACCACAATCAACATTTGGAGTAAAGCAAGGCTTGTTTTTACCTCTCAAAATTGTTGCTACTTCAGTTAAAAGACGACCAAAGCGTTTGCCTTCTGCGTCTAAAACAATCCATTCTCGTTTTACTTCGTTTGGCTTTGTTATCTTTGTCATAATTTTTACCTTTGCCAAAAATTTAAAATGTGATTGTATAAAAAATAATATTAATTTTTACTTAATTTAAGTAAAAATAAAGTTTATATTTCCAAAATTTGAATTTCATTTTCCAAACAATAAACTATAAAAGCACGCACTTTATCTTTTTTTAAAATTTCACTAATGGCAATCTTATAAGTTCTTACTTGCTCTTTATGTTTATCTTGCATAGCAAGACCTGTTTTATAATCAATTATGAAAGCTTCTTCATCTTTTAGAGTAAGCAAGTCTAATTGTTTAATTTCTCCATTAAAACTCAAAGCTTGCTCTTTTAAAAGCTTTCCATCGCTAATTAAATTTTGAAATTGAGTATTTTTCAGCAAAATTTCAATTCTTTTAAAAAGCTTTTCAAAATCACTCTCATCTAAAAAATGCCTAAATTTGCTCTTGCATCTTTGAGTAAGTATTTGAAAATTTTCACTCTTAGGGAGTTTTAAATTTTGCATAAAAAAATGAAAAGCATTTCCAAAATATAACTCTTTACTATCAAGCCTTTCTTCACTTTGAACTTCTTGTGGGCTAATTTTTTCAAATTTTTGTAAAGCTTGAATACTTTCTTTTTTAACACTTAAAATTTGTTCTTTGCTTTCTAAAAAACCTCTTTCTTGAGAGTGTATATTTAAAAATCCCCCCTTAAAATAACTTGGATAATTTCCATTTACACTTTCTTCGTTTCTTTTTATGATAATCAAACTTTCCTTAGCTCTTGTAAAAGCCACATAAAGTTTATTGATATTATCTTCATAATTTGCTCTTGTAATATTTTCTTTAAAAAGGGTATAAATAGGCTCTTTAGTAAGCTCTCGAATTTTATCTTTAATATGGAGTTGCCAACCTTGATTGATATCATATTCAAGCATAATGTCTTCATTGTTTGAATTGTTTTTAGATAAACTATCTAGCAAAATCACATGATCAAATTCCAAACCCTTAGATTTATGCACACTCATAATACTAATACCCATATTTTGTTCGCTTACTATTTTCAAAGTACAAGGCTCAAATAAAAGCTTTAAAAAATTTTCCTTAGTTTTAGCATATTCGATAAATTGTATTAAAGCGATATCATTTAAATCAAGTTTTAATTCCTTTATTAAAAAAAGTACATTTTCCATAGCATTTTTTGAAAAATCAAGAGTGATTTTTCTCGGCTCAAAACCTAAAAGTTCTTTTAAAAATACCAAGTAAAATTCATCACCAAAAATACAATATTTAGCATATTCTAAAACAAGTCTTACACTTGCTTTATTTTCAAGTAAAACATTACTTTGAGTAAATGCGGGAGTATTTTGTTCTCTTAAAAAATCCAAAACCATATCTGCATCGCTATTTTTCCAACACAAAATACAAATATCATCATAAGAAATGTTTTTAGATCTTAAAAAATTAATTTGCTCAAGTAAAGTTTCCAAAGTCTTTTCTTTAATCTCTTGAGCTTGATTTTTAACCTTTTGTTCTTTAGATTCCACAATACGCACAAAACCGCCTTTTTTACTTTCTAAGGCAAATTGCTCTTTATAATCTTTGATTTTTTCTTTAAAAGTTTCATTAACAAAATCAACCAAAAGCTCTTTGGAACGATAATTAGTATTTAAATTATCACTTTTAATTTGACTAAATTCTTGTTTTAACAAATCAAATAATTCTTTTTTTCCTTTACGAAAGCGATAAATACTTTGTTTTTTATCTCCTACATAAAAAAAAGTGCGATTTTTCTTAACCCCTTCTCCTGAAACAAGCTCAGCGATCAAAGGGCGTAAAATTTGATATTGGATCACGCTTGTATCTTGAAATTCATCAATAAGCAAATGCGAAATAAAACCATCTAAACGAAAATAAATCATATCCTTAAATTCACTGGTTATTAGCTCATAAACTTTTTTACTCACATCTTGGAAATTTAAGGTATTTTTATCTTTATGAAATATATTTTTAGCTTCACTATAATGATTTAAAAGATTCATTAAATTAGCAATTTTATAATTTTCAATCTCTATAGCATAAGTATTTAAAGCATTTATAAGCTCCATTCTCTTTGCGCTAAAATGCAAGTTAGTGCTTTCTAAATCTTGTAAATATTTTGTACTTTCAAATTTTGTCATAAAGCTTGATTGCATAAACACGGATAAATCTAAAACTTCGCTTTTAAAATTGTCACACAAATTTTTATAATTTTTTACATGAGTAAGACCCAAACAATAACTTCTTAACTCACTATAAACTTTATTGATATAAGCTTTAGACGGATTTGGAATTTTAGGACGATTTTGAAAATAAGCATTCTCATAAAATTTTTCAAGCTCGTTAAAAAAATTTTCTTTCTCATCAACTAAATTAATATAATAAGCCAAATCTTTTAATTCATCTTTTTTAAGAAGTTTTAAAAAAATCTCTCTTACATCAAGCCTCTCTTCACTCATTGTAAAATCACTACTTAAGCCCAAATTTAAAGCAAAAACACGCAAAATTTTTCCGAAAAAAGCATCAAAAGTACTGATTTTTAACTCTGTTCTTAAAAATTCTTCTTTTTTAGCATCTCTTAAAGAAATAAGCTCTTCTTTATCTTTACCTAAAAGCTTGCAAAGTTCATTGCATTCACTGGTTTTATTTTCTTTTTCTAAGTTTAAAAAAGTCTCAATAATTCTTTTTTGCATTTCATTAGCAGCTTTTTTGGTAAAAGTCAAAGCTAAAATTTCATTAATCCTAGCTCCTTTTAAAATAAGTGCTACAAAACGCACACTCAGGGCAAAGGTTTTTCCGCTTCCTGCACTCGCTTCTAATGCCAAAAAAGGCTCAAATTGACTCATTTTAATTCCTTTTTATAAATGAGTTTATAAGGACAATACTCATCTTGTTCATTTTCAAACTCTATTTCTTCCTTACTCATAAGAACCAAATCTTTAAGTCTTTCTTTCAGCTCATCTAAACTTTTAGCTTTTTGATGCAATATTTGCATACTATTTAAATCATAAAAACCCACGCTTGCATTTTCATCATATAAAGCTTGGTAAAAAGCAAGTTGATAAGAATTACTTGGCACTTTTCCACTTTTATAATCAATAATCAAATTACCTTCTTTTGAACTATCGATACGATCTATAGTACCCTTAAGTTTTATACTATCTGTTCCGAGCTTTAAAATATTGTTTAACTCAAGCTCTGTATGTGCGACATAAAAGCCTTTTGAAAAATGCTCTTTTTCATTTTTAGCAAATTGTATAAATTTTAATTTAAATACTTCAAGATCAAGTTCACTGATATTATATTTTTGATATTCTTTATCCAATAAATTTGCAAAAACTTTTATATCAAAATCATTATTTACATAATTTTTATAATAAATTTCAAGCATTTTATGGATGAAATTTCCTTGATTTTTCGCTTTACTTTCCTCACTTAAAACCCTAGGTTCTGCTAAATTTAAAATATAACGATAATAATAAGTTCTTTTTTGATTTTCCAATAAATTAAAACGACTAAAAGAAAGCGGAAACTCGAAAGGATTATACTTTAAAATAGGAGCTTTTATAGGAGTTAGATTAGGTTTTATGCCTTCATAGTCTAATTTTAAAGCATTAAGATAAGCTTTTTGGTGGATATGGGTTTCATAAAAAAAATCAAAATCAAGCTCATCTAAAAAACGTGATTTGCTTTTTTCTTCATTTTCCACAAAGCAAATACTTACTTCTAAAGCATTCTTCATCAAGCTTTCATAATAAAATCTTTGTAAATTTTCTCTTCTATCATAGCTAATCAATCCTGCTTTTTTACGCACTTCATTGTTTAAAAAAAGTTCATTAACACTTCTTTTAGGAATAAATTCTTCATTAAAATCAACCAAAATCACCCCATCAAAACAAAGCCCACGACTTTCTAAAAGTCCCATTACCGTAACCTTACCTCCACCTACATCACTAAGGGAAAGTTGTGAAATTTGCATGAAAAAAAGATGGATCAACTCTTTAAGAGTTAAAGACTGATTTTTCAATAAATCTTTAATAAAATAAAGTTCTTTTCGTATCAAATAAATAAGCTCTTGCTTTTCATTTTCTAAAAATAAAGCAAGTAATTTTTCAAAATATTCAAAATCACATTTCTCATCAAAATACTTTTTAAACTCTATAAAATCAAGCTTTAAAGAATGTAAAAGCGTATTGTGATAATCAAAAATCATCTGCGTGTCTTCAAAATAATCCTCTTGATTTTTATAAACAAAAGAAGCACTACTAGCACTTTCATAAAGTGCTTGAAATTTTTGATAAAATAAACTTTCTTTAATACTAATCCCACTTGCAAAATTAAGCATATTGTCTTTATCAAAAAGTCTTAAAAACTCACAAAAACTTTCATCTGGAGTTATAACTACAATATTTTCAGACTTTAAACCTTTGCGTACAAAATGTGAAATTTCATCCATAACAAAAGCGCATTGTAAAGCCCTTAATTCAAAAGATTTGAGTTTAATTTTTGAATTTTTTATTTTAAAAATTTCTTCTTTTAAAATCTCTTGTTTTGAAAGATTGATTTCATAATGAGTGTTTATTTTTAAATCAAATGTTTTTAAAAAATCAAGTTTTAAAAGATATTCGAGATTAAATTTACTCGTTTTAAAACTTAAAACCACTTCTTTAATCTGAGAAATTTCACTTAATAAATTTTCTTCAAATTTACTCAAAAAACCTTGCAAATCATAAACTATAGCTTCATACTCATCTAAAAAATCTTTATTAAGAGTGTAATTTTTAGGCAAAGAAAGATCATCATAAAAAGATTTCTTTTCAAGCAAAGCAAGATAATTCTTATATACCTCATCTAAAATTTCCAAATGTTCATTATAGGTGGCATAATAATCATTATTTTTAAGATCTTCTATGCTTTTTTTTTCTAAACTAAGTTCTTTGAAAAAGGAAAAAAGATATTCGTTGTTTTTCAAAAAAGCAAAAAATTCTACCGAAATTCCTAGTTTTTTTTCTAAATCCTTACTTTTTAGACAAGCTTCTTGCATTAAAAGCAAGCTTTCATAAGAACTTGCCTTATGAAAATTACTCAAACAAACTTTATCTAAAAATTCACCTATATGAATAGCACTATCTAATAAAGCATTTTGCTGTTTTTTTTGGTTATAATACTCTCTAATTTGTCTTGAAGAACTAAAAATTCTTAATTTCATTGAGCATTTAATTCGTAGCTAAAAAAACCCACTGTTTCTTGATTTGCATAAAACTTTAGCTTAAGCTCCCATCTGCCTTTATCTAATTTAGGCAAAGCGATACTTAAAATTCCATTTTTAACTTGTCCTTCTAACTTTTGATCAAAATTTTTAGTGAATGGTCTTGTAAGAAGAACTTGAACTTTTAAATCATCAGAATTTATATTTTGCAATGCAGAAATTTTAAAATTTGCAACATAGGAATTTTGATCCACTTCATAACTAGGAATTTTTCTTTTACCTATAAAAGTGATTTTATCATTTTGAAAATTTACTTTAAAAAATTTATCAAAATTTACTTGTTGTTTTTGTATTTGATTGTAATTATTTTCAACATTTTGATAAGAGTCAAAATAAAAATCATCCTCATATACAGGATGGTGACTTGCTATAAAAATCGTTACAATACAAGCAATAATTATAGCCAAAAGTGAAAGCAAAATACCATAAGGCCAAAAACTTCTTTTAGTTTCTAACATTTTTTTTCCTCTTTATTCTTCTTTGTGCATAGTATAACAATGCAAAGCAAATAAATCCATAGATAAGTATTCTTAAGATATTGATAGTATCACGATTTGCATTACCTATAGAATGTTCTAATTGTAATCCCAAGGATTTTGCCACACGATCTACAATATCTGCATAACCATTAAGTATAGCAGCATTATAAATATCACCTTTATTTGTAGCTAATATCGGCAAAATAGATCCTGTTCCAGGATAAGGACTAAGCACGGCTTCTTTATCAATCAAAGCTAAAGCACCTTTTGAGCCCACTATATCAACTTTGTGAGAATTTTTTGACAAAAGAAGCAATATATAAGATTGAGGAAGTTCTTTTTGTTTATTTAATAAAGTTTCAATTTCAGTTTCATTACCAACCATAACGCCGATAAAAATATTACTTTTTTGGTAAAGCTCTTTTCCTATAAGATTAATTTCATTACTTACTTTTTGACTTAAAATATTTTCATTAAAAAGTACAGCATCAAGAGCAAAAACCCTAGAAGGCAATAAAACAAAGAAAAAGATGGCTAAAAAAAAGCCATCTTGTAATATTTTTTTCATCCTATATGAAGATGATTTACAGTTAAAACCGACCAAGCGGTGATTGCAGCAGCAACAACTAAACCAATAACAATTAAATATTCCAAAGCCTTACTCATTGTGCTTCCTTTATACTTCTATGATCTTGTTCTTTTGAACCAAACATCTTTACACTTTGTGCATCTTTAAGACTATATGGCTTTTGCATCACTTCTTGCTGAGCTTTAAGACCCCAAATAGTTAAAACTACTAAGATAGCAAGTAATAAAACCGTAGCAATTAACATACCTGTAACACCTGAAAGAGAAAACACGCATCTATTATTATTTTCCATCATTCACCCCTTGAAAGAGAAATTACATACTCGCCAACAGCTTCTTTTTGAATATCATTAAGTGTTGGAAAACTCGGCATTGTTCCTATAAAACCAGCCTTACCACTATGTAAAACATCTACTACAAAAGCTGCAGAACCGTATTTTGTAAGATCTGGGAACATTCCATCTTGACCTTTTCCATCTTCTCCATGGCATGCTGCACAAGTTGCATAAGCTTCTTTACCTTTTGCTACTAAATTTTCATTTGCAGTTTTCTTAATAGCTGAAAGATCTTTTGCTACATAAGCAGCAATAGCAGGAATATCTTCTTCTGCCACACCTAAATCAGCAGCACCAAGCATTTCTCCACCTGGAAAATTCATACCTTTTGAACCATGTTTAATTACATTGATTATACCTTCTTCGCTACCCCAAATATTTAAATTTTGAGCTTTACCATTGATACCATCGCCTGTAATTCCATGACAAGCTGAACACTGAACTAAAAAGATATTTTGACCCATTGCTATTTTATCTTCAGGAGATAAATTTTTAAATTTTTCTTCAAATTTTGTATTATGAGTTGCTACTTCTTCATTGTATTGACCTATACTTGAAAAAGAATTTAAAGGATATCCCCATAGAAAATACCAAATAGCCCAAACAATAGTCAGGAAAAATACCACAGCCCAACCAGTAGGAACAGCATTTTTATACTCTCCTATTCCATCCCAACTATGTTCACTAAGCTCTGACTCGCCTTTTTTTTCTTTCATTTGCTTAAACATTCTACTCACAATAACTAGTGTGATTAAAATGATAAGAATAGCTCCAATTAAAGATAAGAGATTAACATTATCTTCTAAATTTAACCATTGCATTAAGCACTCCTTTTACTTTCTAATACACTATCATCAATATCATCTTTTAAGGCAAGGTTTGCATAATTTTCATAATTTCTCTCACCTTTTTTTTCTGTTCTATATAAATGATACCAATACGCATATAATACTATTGACAAAAACATAACGAGTGCAAAAAAACCATAACCTTGGAAAATCTCCCACTCATGTTTTTGGACTGTTGCTAAATCAAATGTGATTAAATTTTTAATCACATCAAAAACTATTGATAAATGTTCCATCATCTTACTTTAAGCTATTTAAATAAGCGATCAAAGCAACTATTTCTTTGATTTCACCTTTAGCAAAAGCATCTTTTACTTCTTGATTTTTCATTTGATCAACTATAGCCTGAGCTTCAGCTTTTACTTCAGCTTGTGCATCCTCCCAAGAACCAAGTTTTGTTCCATTTTCTGTATCATAAGGAACATTGAAAACTTTTTTCACAGTTAAAGCCTCAGCATAAGCAGTTTCAATATCTGCATTATTTTTAAACATATGCTTATATGAAGGCATAATAGAATCTGGAACAACAGAAGTAGGATCCCACATATGATTTTCATGCCAATCAACTGTTCTATAATTTCCTACACGAGCAAGATCAGGTCCTGTTCTTTTTGAACCCCAAAGAAAAGGTCTATCATAAGCAAATTCACCACTTACAGAATACATACCATAACGATCTGTTTCTGATTTAAATGGACGAATAAGCTGTGAATGACAAGCATTACAACTATCTTTAATATATACTGCACGCCCTGCAAGTTGTAAAACCGTATAAGGTTTTTTACCTTCAATTGGTCTTGCATTTTCTGCAAAATTTGGTAAAACTTCAACTATGCCTGCATAAGCAATCACTACAAAAACAGCTACAGCAAAAAAGAATGGATTTTTTTCTAACCAACTAAACATATTTTCTCCTTTTTATGCTGCCATAGGCGAAGCGCTTTTTGGTTCTTTATCAAGCACTCTTCCACAAGCAATTGTTTTGTAAATATTATAAGTAAACATAAAGAAACCGATAAGATACAACAATCCACCAATCGCTCTAATCCAATAATAAGGAACAATAGCTACAACAGTATCAATAAAGCTATAAAGCAAGTTACCATACTCATCTGTCGCTCTCCACATCATACCTTGAGTAATACCCGCAATCCACATTGAAGCAAAATAAAGAACTATACCTGTGGTTTGGATCCAAAATTGAGCTTCCATTAAAGATTTGCTATAAAGCTCTCTTTTGAAAACTCTAGGAGTCATATGATAAAGAGCAGCCATAGTCATAAATCCTACCCAACCTAATGTTCCATCATGAACATGTCCTGGAATCCAATCTGTAAAGTGTGCTAAAGCATTAACAGACTTAATTGAAAGAATTGGCCCTTCAAGTGTTGAGAACATATAGAAAGTTGATGCCAAAATCATAAATTTAATCAATGGACTCTCGCGAAGCTGGCTCCACTCACCTTTCATAGTAAGTAAGATATTAATCGCTGAACCCCAAGAAGGTAAAATCAATACTATAGAGAAAACCGAACCCATAGTTTGCATCCAATCAGGTACAGTTGAATAAATCAAATGGTGACCACCTGCCCAAAGATAAACAAACATTAAGCCCCAAAATGCAAATAAAGAGAGTTTATAAGAGAAAATCGGCTGACCACTTTCTTTTGGCAAGAAGTAATAAATTTGAGCAATAATACCCACAGTAAATACAAATGCCACAGCATTATGTCCATACCACCATTGTACTAAAGCATCATTTGTTCCTGCATACATTGATACACTATGCCACCATTTACCCATTCCAGTAACAAAATAAGTTGGTACTTCCATGTTGTTAAAAAGATAAAGCATAGCTATACCTAAAAATGTAGCTATATAATACCATAAAGAAATATAAAGAGTTTTTTCACGGCGAATTCCAATAAGTCCAAAAATACTTACACCCCATAAAACCCAAACAAGAACAACAAGAATATCTAAAGGCCACTCAAGCTCTGCATATTCTTTAGATGTAGTCACACCCATAAACAAAGATATAACAGCTAAAACCATAGTAAGCATATAAAGCCAAAAATGAAGCTTACCAACAGCCATTAAAAATCTTGACTCAGCCATACTTACCTTAAGAACACGCTGACCTATATAATACCAAGTTGCCCAAATCCCTGAAAGCATAAAACCAAAAATCACACCTGAAGTATGAAGTGGTCTAAGTCTTGAAAAAGTAGCATATTCTCCTGCTAAATAATTTAAGTTAGGATATGCCATTTGAAAAGCTATAAGAGTTCCTATAGCCATACCAACAATGCCAAACAATACGGTTGTAAACATAAAATATCTTGCAACCGTATAGTCGTAATTTAATACATTACCTGGATGCATCGACTTTCTCCTTAAAATTTTTGATAACAAGAGAATATTATAGAATATTAATTATACATTTTTTCTTAAAAATGATAATTTTGTTAATCATTTGTTATGCTTTATATTTTAAGGCTAAATCAGTCTTATTTATTGATATTTATCTTATAACCTAAACTTGGTACATTTTTTATAAAATCTTCACCCACTTTATCTCTTACTCTTTTAATAAAAGTTCTAACAGCAGTATCACTTACATGTTCACCTATCCAAACATTTTTCTTTATATCTTCATGCAAAACCAAAGCCCCAGGTTGCTTTAAAAGCAAAGAAATAAAAGCTAATTCTTTTTTAGTTAAAACAATTTCTTCACCATTGTAAATCAAAGTTCTTTTAGTTTTGTTAAATTGATATTCTTCAGAAATTTTTACAAGCATATTTGCTTCAATTTTTTCACCTATCAGATAATCTAAAACTTTAAACAACTCTTCTATATCAACAGGTTTAATCAAATATTTATCTATACCAATATCAATAGAACGCAAAAGTCTCTCTTTCTCTGAATACGCACTAAGAACAACAATTGGGACATCATCTGAAATTTCCTTAATCTCTCTTGCCATATCAAGCCCATCCATAATAGGCATAGCAATATCTGTGATAACTAAATCCGGCTTAAATTTTTTAAATTTTTTAAGCCCCTCATCTCCATTTTGAGCTCCGATTACTTTACTAAAGCGTTCGCTTAATACATTAATCAATGATTCTCTAGTCTTAATTTCATCTTCAACTACTAATATTATCAATTCTTTACATTCTTGTGACATTTCTACTCTACCCTCTCTTTTAGTTTTAAAAATACCTCAAAACAAGCCCCATCTTTTCCGTTCTTAACTTTTATTTTTCCTTGGAAACTTTCAATAATTTGTCTACTTATATAAAGTCCTACTCCTATACCCTGACTGGGATGTTTTGTTGTAAAATAAGGTTGAAAAATTTTATCTAAATTTTCTTTATCAATCCCACCAGCATTATCTTTTATTGTAATTTTCAGATAGTTTTTTCCAAATTTTGAAAAATTTATTGTTATGATTTTCCTTTTTTTGTTTTTAAATGCCTCTATTGAATTTAAAATCAAATTAAGAAAAACTCTTATTAAACCATTCTCATACGCCAAAACTTCATAATCACTTTTCGAAACAATATTAATATTTACATGATTTTTTTCTATAGTTTCAAAAGCAATTTCTAAGGCTTTATTTAAAGTCTCTTTTATAAATACACACTGCTCTACTCCTTTGTTAAACAAAGTTCTAAACACATCAATTGTTTCTGACATATTTTTAATCATATCTTTTGATTGTGAATAAATTTCAGCAAATCCTTTTTCATCTTTAAGATTTTGCTTCATTTGAAACATGGCAATACCAAGCTCATTTAACGGTTGTCTCCATTGATGTGCTATATCACTAATCATTTGTTCTAATGAAGATTTCAAAATCTCTTCATATGCTATTTTAATATCTTTTTCATTTTTTTCCAAGGCAATTTTCATTTTTTTCTCAAATTTTTTACCTAACTGTATAAATTCTTGTTGGTGATTTTTCACTGTATTTTCAAGATTAATACTTAATTCTCTTAATTTAGCGTGATTTAAAGCAAGCTCTTCATTAAGCTTAAAAGAATTACTGACATCATGAGAAAGTGCTACTATTTCTATTAATTCATTATTTTTATCCAATATGGGGATTAACAAAGTTTCAAGATAGAAGGTTTTGCCTAATTTATCAATATTTTTAAAAATAACCTGATAAGGCTTTTTATATGAAAGATCTTTTAAAAGCTTCTCAACATAACATTCATCAACATCTGGATGTTTAAATATTGAATGTTTTTTTCCTATAAGCTCTTTTTTGCTATATCCACTTATTTGACAAAGCTTATCACTGACAAAAATTAAATTTCCTTGCACATCAGCTCTTGAAAAAATTGTATTTTTTTCCAGAGCTTTAAAAAACTGATCTTTAAAAAAATCTTTCATTGAAAAGCCTTAAAACCTATATAGGCAAGATTTATACCGTAACAAACAATAATGCCATACGATAAATAATTAAACAAATTTTTCAAAAAATCACTAAAAAATTGTGAAATTTTAGAAAAAAATAACATCGCAGGTAAAGTTGATATTCCAAAAATCATCATTACCAAAATACCTTCAAAAATATTTTGCTTACTTATTGCATTGGCTATAAAAAAATACACCAATCCACAAGGAACAAAACCATTTGAAAATCCTAAAAATATAGCTGATTTTAATCCTTTAAAATTTTTAGATTTTTTAATAATTTTCTTTACAAAACTATCAAAAAAAACATTATTTTCAATAAAAGATAACATATTGCCTCTAAAAATAAGAGCAAAACCCAAAATCATCATAAATATACCAAGAATAAAAAATGACAAACTTTGAACCTTAGCATTGATTGCCAAGATATTCCCAAAAGTCCCAAAAATTATCCCTAAAACAATATAAGCAAAAATTCTAAACAAATGATAAATAAAAGTTAATAAAAATAAATTATTGCTTTTTGAATTTAAATTTATAAAAAGTAAATTAAAACCACCACACATAGAATAGCAGTGTCCAAAACTAGATAAAAAAGCAACGCTGATAATAGCTAAAAAATCTATACTCACATCAAATTCATAAATTCTTTAAAAATGTACTTACTTTCATGAGGACCTGAAGAACTTTCCGGGTGATGTTGCACTGAAATAATAGGATAGTCTTTATATCTTACTCCTTCAACATTATCGCCAAATAAATTTCTATGAGTGATATGAGCCACTTGAGCTAATTCTTCTGGAACATTATAATTATGATTTTGTGCGGTAATTTCTACCGTTTTTGTATCAAGATTGATCACAGGATGATTTGCTCCATGTTGTCCAAATTTCATTTTATAAGTTTCATATCCAAAAGCATTACTTAAAAGCTGGTGACCTAAACAAATTCCAAGCATAGGAATTTTAGCTTCTGCAAGTTTTTTAATCTCTGCAATCTCTTGTTTTAAAATTCTTGGCTCACCTGGACCATTAGAAAGAAACACACCTTGAATTTCACCTTTTTTATACAGAGTAATCAACTCATTTGCTTTAATATTATATGGATAAACTTCTACTTCAAAACCTACTTCTACGAGTTCATTTAAGATATTTGTTTTAACACCATAGTCTATAACAGCAACTTTTTTCTCGCCTCTTTTAGCGTCATTAAATTTTTGAAAACTAGCATTCCAAACGCCTTGTTTGTGAGAATAATTTTTCTTAGTGCTAACTTCTTTTACAAAATTTACTTCATCAATTTTTGCTGATTTTTCTAAGGCGATTTTTAAATCTTCTTTATTTGAAATTTCAGTTGAAATTACAGCTCTTAAATTGCCATTATTTCTTATCATTTTTACTAGATATCTCGTATCAAGTTCATAAATTCCTATTTTTCCATGTTTTTCAAGATAATCTTGCAGACTTTCTTTAGCGCGAAAATTTGAAAAACTGGAACTTAATTCACGCATTAAAACACCACTTGCAAAAATTTCCTTACTTTCATTATCATTTTCATTGGTTCCCACTATACCAATTTCTGGCATAGAAAATACGATAAATTGCCCTGCATAAGAAGGATCTGAAATAATTTCTTGATACCCTGTTAAAGAAGTGTTAAATACAAGCTCTCCAAAAAAAGTACCACTCTTTCCAAAAGCCTTAGCACTTAAAAAAATATCATTTTCTAAATAAATATAAACCTTCATTAAAACATACCTTTTTTTCTAAGCTCTTCTTGATAGAGTTTTTCAAAGATAAGATCGTATTCTTCACTACCTGGAATAGGTTTTGTTTTATAATTGCTAATTTTCTCATAAACCTCATCTTCAAGTTTTTCATAAATTTTAAGATAAGACTCTATGCTTGAAAAGATTAAATTTTTAACTCTATTTTCGCTCACTATAAAATTAATATAATCATTCTCTACAAGTTCTTCTAAAATTTGATGCGCTAGATGATTATGTCTATCTTCAGAATCTAAAATCACATTAAATTCGGGAGCTAACTTTTTCTTCACAAGCCAAAACATATTTTTACGATCTACTTGCATAAGTTCCATTTCATCTTCTTGTTGCTCTAAAAGTTCTTTTACTCTTTCATCTAATTTTCTTTCATTTAGAATATCTTTCTCTAAAACTTCTATTATACATACCTTAAGCTTTTCTAATTGATCTTTAATTTCTACAAAAGAAGAATTAGCTATATCTAACATCATTTTATTTGCGATATAAGGAATATGTGGTAATTTTATACGCATCTTGAAAACCTTTTATTTAATAATGTTTGAAATAATAGCTTATTTTTGGTAAAAGAATGTTAAAAATGAAAAATTTTCATTTTTTTAATCACCTAATTACTAGCATTATTATCTAAATTTTTTAAAAGTAAAGTAAGCTCGCTGGCTTTTTTTGGATCCATTTTAGATAAAACACCTGAAATTTTACGCGATTCCAAAGAAAGCATTATTTTGCTTGCATCCTCTGCATCCATTTGACTTAAAACATCTGCAATGGCTGCATCTTTCATTTGGGAGTAAATTTCTTTAACCCTACCTTGAGTTTTATCATTGATTGAATTTAAAATCTTTTGTTGTTCTTCTACAAGCCTTGCGTTTTCAAGTTTTAATTCTTCAATTTTTGCCAAAGTCGCATTAACCTCAGCCTCTTTTTTTTCTAAATTTTCAAGCCTTTCTTTTTGCAAAGCTTCAAAAGAGGCTTTATAAGCTTCTAAAGATTGTCTTGCTTCATCAAATTCTCTAGTTTGCAATTCAATTTGAGCTTTTCTAGCTTCAAAATATTGTTCACAATCTTGTTCAGCTCCAAAAACTACACTTGAAATAAAAACTAACAATATAAATTTTTTAATCATCTTTTTCTCCTTTGAAAAAACGACTGATTGCAATTTCATCTAAAAATTTTTCTTCAGCCTTGGCAAGTTCTTTTTGCTTTTGTTTAATTTCCTCGGCTTCTAAAACCTTCATTTTTTCATAATCTAAATGTGCTTTTTGATATAAAAACTGATAATGATTCATTTCTTTTTTAGAAAGTTCTACTTTCTCCTTAGCTCTTGCCAAAGCCTCGTGTCCTACTTGTGCCATACTTAAATTCGATCTTAACTCTGCTATAGATCCTGATTTTGGCAATACGCCTAAACTTTCACACTCTTGGCGTGAAAGTTCATAAGCTTTTTCATGTTCAAGCTGTCTTTGTTTAGCTTGATTAAGATTTGATTCTGCTTTATCAAGTTGTTGTTTTCTTACCTTTACAACAGAATTATATTTACTTTTCATAAGATGATAGTATCATCTCTTTCAGGGCTAGTAGAAATATACTTTACCTTAACCCCTGCAAGCTCTTCAAGTCTTGCTATATATTTTTTAGCATTTTCTGGCAATAAATCATAATCTTTTATACCAAAAACTTTATCCCAACCATCCATTTCTTCATAAATAGGTTGAACATTTTCTAAATCACTTGGTATATAGTCGATTTCCATACCCTTATATTCATAAGCACGACAAATTTTTATCTTTTCAAAACCATCTAAAACATCAAGCTTCATCAAAGATAAAGCATCAAGACCATTAAGCCTTGCTGTATATCTTACAGCAACCGCATCAAACCATCCACAGCGTCTTTTGCGTCCCGTGCTTACGCCAATCTCTTTTCCAATTTGCGCAATTTTTTCTCCATCTTCGCCCTTATCCTCAGTAGGAAAAGCTCCATTTCCCACACGCGTTGCATAAGCTTTTACAATACCTATAATATTTCCCGCTTCTTTAGGATTTAACCCAAGTCCTGTTAAAGCGCCTGCTGAAATAGTACTTGAACTTGTAACATAAGGATAAGTTCCATGATCAATATCAAGCATAGAGCCCTGAGCTCCTTCTAAAAGTACTCTTTTATCTTCATCTAAAGCCTTCCAAAGCATTCTTGTAGTATCTGTAATATAAGGAGTTAAAATTTCATTAAAACGTTTTAAATCAGCAAGCAATTCTTCAGCACTTGGAATTTCAATTTCAAGCATTTCAAAAAAAGTTTTATTAGCTTCAAAATCTTTTATCAAAGCCTCGCAAAGTCTTTGTGGTTCTAAAAGCTCTCCAACTCTATGTCCTGTACGATTAATCTTATCTGCATAAGAAGGTCCTATACCCTTACCTGTTGTTCCTATGGCATTTTTGCCTTTGAGCTTTTCTTTTGCAATGTCTATTAAAGAATGATGTTTTAAATTTAAATGAGCTCTATCGCTGATATATAATCTACCTTTTAAATTTTCAAATTGAGCCATTTCAGCAATCAATACTTCAGGAGAAACCACAACTCCATTTCCGATAATATTAATACATCTTGGATGCAAAACTCCACTTGGCATAAGATGAAGCGCATATCTTACACCATTTACCCAAATCGTATGTCCTGCATTGTGTCCACCTGCACTTCTGCAAACAAAATCATAATTTTCACATAATTTATCAACTACCTTACCTTTTCCTTCATCGCCCCATTGAATGCCGACAATAATATCTGCTTTGCTCATAAAAATTTCCTTGATTTTACTTTAATATTGGCGAGAAGATGAGAGAATCGAACTCCCCAAAGAATAGTCAACTATCCTTTCATCTGATTTGAAGTCAGTGGCGATCACCAGATACGCTAATCTTCCAAAGCGATAATTATAGCGATTTTTAATGAAAAACAAAATAAATTTATCAATATTCTTTTTGACTTCATATTAAATTTAAGCTATAATCTCACTCTTTTTTAGCATCAAGTTTTGATGATTACATTTTTAGGATCTTTCTTTGAATTCTTTTAAACAAAAATATTTAATCAATTTTTGGGACAATTCCCGTTCTATGATTGCACTTGGAATTTTAAGTGCAGTGTATTTTGGGATTTTTGGTGGCGTTTGGGCTGTTACTGGAGAAATGACGCGTTGGGGTGGTGAGTTTTTAGAGTTTTTAGGTATGAATTTAGATGGATATTCTTATTACCAAAAGCAAAATTTAAATGGAACCCCTTTAACAAGAACTGATGGTATTATGCTCATAGGTATGTTTATAGGTTGTTTAGTAGCCGCACTTTTAGCTAACAAAGTCAAATTTCGTCTACCTGCTAGCAATATAAGAATTTTTCAAGCAATAGTAGGTGGAATTCTTTCAGGATATGGAGCAAGACTTGCATTTGGATGCAATTTAGCTAATTTTTTTACAGGTTTACCTTATTTTTCTTTACACACTTGGCTTTTTACTGTTTTTATGGTTTTAGGAATTTATCTAGGAATGAAAATTTGCAACACTTCCTTTTTTAAACCTAAAGCTAAATTAGAACGGGTAAATAAAGAAAATTTGCCGTTAAACAAGCAAAGTTTGCGTACAAAATTATATTTTAACTTAGGCATATTGCTTTTCATAGCCTTTTTAGTTTGGGTGTTTTATCTTGTTTTTACAAATGGCAATATCAGCACACAAAACAAACAAAGCCTTCTAGCTTTAGCGCTGATTTTTGGTTTTGTTTTTGGCTTTGTTATTTCTAGAGGGCAAATTTGTTTTACTTCTTGCTTTAGAGATTTATTTTTATTTGGTAGAGATAATGCTATAAAAGGCGCATTAATCAGTATGATTATCGCCTCTTTAATCGCTTTTGCTTTTATCTTGCAAGGTCATACTAGCAAACTCATAGAACTTTCTCCTGCTGTAGCTGTAGGAGCATTTTTGTTTGGTTTTGGTATAGTTTTTGCCGGAGGTTGTGAGTGTGGTTGGGCTTATCGTGCCTTTGAAGGACAAAGTCATTTTATGATAGTAGGAATTGCAAATATAATAGGAACTATGATTTTAGCTTTAAGTTACGACTTTTTACCAAAAGCTTTTAAAGAAGGTATAAAAATCAATCTTTTAACTGAATTTGGAAATTTAAATGGATTTTTTATCAATCTTATTTTATTCATCTTAATGTTTGTTTTTGTAGTATTTTACAAAAAACACTTCTTTAAAAATCAACTTAAAGGATAAACAGTGAAAATTACTTATAGTTTAAATTTACAAGGTGAAGCTTGTCCTTATCCTGCTATAGCAACACTTGATGTCTTACCTAAGCTTCAAAGCGGAGAAATTTTGGAAGTGCTTTGTGATTGCCCACAAAGTATCAATTCCATACCTCAAGATGCAAAAAACCGTGGTTTTAAAGTGCTTGAAATCGATCAAAGTGGACCCACGCTAAGATTTTTAATACAAAAGCCTTAAAAAAGGCTTTTGTTCTCAAAGCTCTTTTAACATCTTTTCATAAGCTGCTTTAGTTCCAGATCTTACATTTGTAAACAAACTTGCAATAATAATCACCACCGAAGCTACTAAAAATCCTGGAACTATTTCATAAAGACCCGAATTTGCAAAATTCTTCCAAAGTACCACAGTAGCAGCTCCTGTTATCATACCTAAAATCGCTCCTACTCTTGTCATCCTACTCCAAAATAAAGAAAAAAGCATTACAGAACCAAAAGAAGCTCCAAATCCAGCCCATGCATAAGAAACTATACTCAAAACACTTGAATTTTTATCAGTAGAAATCAAAAACGCTATTACAGCTACCAGTAAAACACCTAATTTACCTAAATTTAATACAACATGACTTGGCGCATCTTCTCTAAAAATCTTTTTATAAAAATCTTCCGCTATAGTAGAACTTGAAACCAGCAATTGTGAACTTGCCGTACTCATAATAGCCGCTAAAATAGCACTGAGTAAAATACCTGCTATCCAAGGATTAAATAAAAGTTGCGACATCACAATGAAAATCTTTTCAGGATCTTGCAAACTTAATTCAAATTTATGCACATAAGCTATGCCCAAAATACCTATCATACAAGCACTTAAAAGACAAACCACCATCCAAGCAATACCTATAAAAGTGGCCATAGGAATATCCTTAGTAGAACGAATCGACATAAAACGCACTAAAATATGTGGTTGACCAAAATAACCCAAACCCCAAGCAAGTGCAGATATAATGCTTACAACTCCTACTCCTTCGCCCATAGATAAAGCTTGTAGTTTAATTTCTTTAACTATATTCATCGCTTCGCCAAAGCCACCTAAATGATAAAGCATAACCAAAGGCACAATGATTAAAGCCATCATCATTAAAAGCCCTTGTATCATATCCGTCCAACAAACCGCCTTATATCCACCTAAAAAAGTATAAGCAACAATAATAATCGTTCCAGTAGTTAAAGCATAATCATATCTGATACCAAAAGTACTTTCAAAAAGTTTTGCTCCACTTACAAGCCCTGATGAAACATAAAAGGTAAAAAATATCAAAATTACCACCGCACATACGATGCGCAGTATATGTTTATCATCATCAAAACGAGTTTCAAAATAATCAGGAATAGTCAAAGAATTTGCAATCACGCTGGTATAAATTCTAAGTCTTTTTGCCACAAAAATCCAATTTAAACTAGCTCCTATAGTAAGTCCAATTGCAATATAAGAATCTATAAAACCACTTACATATAAAGCTCCTGGTAATCCCATTAAAAGCCAACCACTCATATCAGAAGCCCCTGCGCTAAGTGCAGATATCACAGGCCCCATAGTACGCCCACCTAAAAAATAATCTTCTGAATTTTTATTTTGCTTATAAAAATAAAAACCTATATAAAGCATCAATAAGGCATAAACTACAAACATCACTGCTATTGGGGTATTAATTTGAACTACTTCCATCAATCTCTCCTTGATCATTAAGATATTGCTCTAATGCCTAAATTTCCATAGCGATGAAAAGATATACTTAAAGCTTTTTCATTAAAATAATTTAAAAGTTCAAAACGACCATTTAACAATGGCTTTTCTCTTATGATGATTTTAGCAAGCTTTGCAGCCTCTTTATAAATCTCATCATTTACATCTGGCTTTGCCAAATAACGCACTCTTTCATATTCTTTAATACTCTTGATAAAATTTTCTTTATTTTCTTTTAAAAATAATACTTTTGCTCCTATGCTTTGAACAATTCGTTCTATCATACTAACATCTTGTTCATCATAACTGATACTTAGATCAATATTTACAATATTTGCACCTAAAATCACCCCTAAAACATCTTTTAAGCTTTCATTTCCACAAAGTCTTAAAACCATATTCTTTATTTTAGTATAAGAAAAAAGATTATCTTCTCCACGAATATTGACATAATCTTTTGAAACACTAAACTCATTTTTATAATGATAAGCATAAGATTGAGACATTTCAATTAAATCGTTCATAAAATCTTGTGATTCTTTTAAATCTATTTGTGCTAATTTTTTTGAAAATTTATCTTCAATTAAATGATCATCAAAATCTTCTTGCTTAATCTCTAAAAATTGAGTGATATAATTATAAATTCCTACTTTTCTACCCAAACCTATAGCTGATTTTTTAATTCCACCAAAAGGTTGGCGAAGCACTATAGCCCCTGTGGTTGGTTTGTTGATATAAATATTTCCTGCTTCTATATGAGTGTGAAAATACTCCCATTCTCTTTCATCTAAGCTTTCAAAACCTGCAGTTAAACCATAACCTGTGGAATTTACTATATCAATAGCTTCTTTTAAGTCTTTAGCCTTCATCACACTTAAAATCGGCACAAAAAGTTCATTCATATGGGTAAAATCACCCTTTTTAGTGCCGTATTTTATGCCTGGAGTCATTAAATAAGGATTATCCTCTAAAAACTTAGGTTTTAATGCCCATTCTTCATAAGGTTGTAATTCATCTAAGGCCTTTTGAACTTTAGAACTTGGCTTATCAGCTAAAGCACCTAATTTATTTTTAAATTCAAAAGGACTGCCCACCGCCATAGAACTTGCAGCATCTACTAAAGTCTTTTTAAATTCTTCATCATGATAAACCTCTTCTTCTAAGACTAGCAAAGAAGTAGCTGAACATTTTTGACCGCTATTGCTAAACGCAGAATGAATGATATTTTTAATCGCACTATCACGATCAGCAAATTTAGAAACTATAGTCGCATTCTTTCCTCCCGTTTCAGCACTTAAAAGCAAGGTTGGATTAGCTTTTAACATAGCATAAGCAGTATCCTCTCCTCCTGTAAGAATTGAAAATTTAATCGCTTCATCAACAAGTAAATATTTAGAAATATCGCTTCCTTTTGAAGGTAAGAAAATCAAAGCGTCTTTTGGAATACCTGCATCCCAAAAACACTTACAAAGCATATAACCTGTTAGGGTTGAAAGTGAAGAAGGTTTATAAATCACCACATTACCTGCAGCTAGTGGTGCAGCTATAGTACCTACTGAAATCCCTATAGGAAAATTCCAAGGAGCTATGGTAACCCCTATGCCTTTAGGTGTGAATGTAACTTTTGGATTTTGTTTTTTAAGCTCTTCTAAAGAGTGCGGATAAAATTCTATAAAATCAATAGCCTCACTCACTTCTGGATCGATCTCTAAAAAGGTTTTGCCCACTTCTAAAGCCGCCAAACCTATCAAATCCCCTCTTCTTTCTCTCATAAGTTTTGCACTTTTGGCTAAAATTTGATAAATTTCATCATGACTTTTTTGTATAAATTTGGAATTTTTAGCTACCTCTAAAGCTTGTTTGATTTCTTTTTCTCCGGCTAAATAAGCCTTTCCTATCACTCTATCTTCAATCTTATCTTTAACTTCTAAAACATTTAAATTTTCTGCTTTAAAATCAAGCTCACCTATGACAGGATAAACATCATAATCTTTTAAATTTTCATATTTAGCTTTAATTTCTTTAGCCCATGCTCTATTTTGCGCTAAAATAAAATCCGTATCACTTTCGTTGCTAAATTTTTTACTTTCATAAGAACTTGTGATATTTAATTCTTTATTTCTATCTTGCTTGCGATGCGTAGTGTTATCAAGAGTTTTTATGCCTTCTAAAGATTTTAAAAAAAGTTCTTTTTGGATATTCCAGTTTTTATCTCCTACTTTAAGATTGAAAAAATAACGCATAAAATTATCTTCACTTGTATTTTCATCAAGGCGTCTTACAAGATAAGCAATGGCATTGTTAAAATGTGCTTCATCGCAAACTGGGGCATAAAGGATTAAATCATGCATTTTAGATAATTCATAAGAACATTGCAAACTCATACCTTCAAGCATTTCAAAAGTAAAAGAATCTAAAGCACCCGCTTCACTTATGCGTGTATAAGCATAAGCAATCTCAAAGATATTATGACTTGCAATTCCTATGTTGATGTATTTATAATTATCTCCTTCAAGAATAAAATCAAGCATTTTATTATAATTGCTATCAGTATCTATTTTTTTGTAAAAAGTAGGAAGCTCCCAGCCTTTTTGAGATGCAATAGTTTCTTCACTTTCCATATTAGCACCCTTAACAAAACGGATCTTAATAGGCTTCATACCTTTTAAAACCCTCTCTTTTGAAAAAGCAAAAAGTTTTTTAAGATACTCATAAGAATCAGGAATATAAGCTTGCAAAACAATCCCCGCTTTAATATCAAATTTAGCCACACTTTCCATAAAAGCTACAACGGTGAGTTCTAAATCTCTAAATTCTTCCATATCCAGATTGATAAATTTAGATACACCTTGTTTTTTCTCTTCTTCCAAGGCTAAAGCATAAAGATAATCTAGTCTTTTTACTACCTCTTCTTTGGAATAATCAAAATCTATAATATTAATTTGTGAAAAAATAGTAGTAATTTTTATGGAAATATAAGTGATATAACTTGATTTTAAAGCTTCTTCATATTTTTGTATGCGATATTTACTCTCAGCTTCACCTAAAACCTCTTCACCGATTAAATTCACATTTAAGGTAATTTTATCTTGCTCTTTTCTTTTCTTAATATGTGGTTCTAAAACACTAGGATTTGCATCTAGAACCATAGCTTTAGTATCTTCTCTTAAATGTTTGACAAAAAAAGGCACACTTAAATTAGGAGCAAATTTTCCAAAATTTAAAAAGCTAAAAAGTAGGAATTTTTCAAAAGTGCTAAAAAAATCCGCTATGCCATATTTACTCAAAGTATATTCTATAAGCTCAAAACTTGCATTTTTATCTTTACATCTAAAAGAACGATCTAAAAGTTCTATAAGCATAACTTTATTTTTGGGATTATTAAGAAGTTTTTGCATTTTTGAGTGAAATTCTTTTTCAGAATTTGAAATATTAGCTTCTATTTGTCCTTGCAATTCTTCAGCTAAGGCTAAAGCTTTTTGTATCATTTCGTATCTCCTAAGATAAAATAAATTTTAATAAATAATATATAAATAAGATAAAAAATAATATTTTAAATCATAGAAAATGTATAAAAAATGATAAAAAAAATTTTAATGGGTATATAAGTAACAAAAATTAAGAAATGATAATATCATTTTCTTGCTTATTTGCAACCTTAGCAATAATTTTAGCTTGAATATTTTCATCTTCTAGTTTTTTTAAACATTCTAAGGATTCTTTTTCACTTATAGAAATTAAAAGTCCTCCTGAAGTTTGCGGATCACAAAGTAATAATTTTTCTTCATTTAAATCAGGGATAAATTCTTTTATAAATTCTAAATTTTTATAAGCTCCAGCAGGGATTAAACCCATATTAAAATACTCTTTTACTCCATCTAAAAAAGGAAGTTCACTTTCAAAAATTTCAAAAGAAATATTTTTATTTAGCATTTCTTTTAAATGTCCTAAAAGTCCAAAACCTGTAACATCACTCATGGCACTTGGGTGAAATTTAAGAGCAATTTGACTGGCTTTATAATTTAACTCCATCATACTTTTAAGCAATATATCTAAATGTTTTTGATTTAGCATTTGTGCCTTTAAAGCTGTACTTAAAATTCCTGTTCCTAAAGGCTTGGTTAAAATGATACAATCTCCAACTTTAGAAGTATTATTAGCAATAAATTTACTAGGATGTACTTTCCCTGTAACACTAAGTCCAAAAAAAAGCTCAGTGCTTTCTATAGTATGGCCACCCACAACTAAAGCATTGCATTCTTGAACCTTATCATTTGCACCTTCTAAAAGCTCTTTTAAGATATTTAAATCATGATTACAAGTATCAAAACCTACTATATTTAAGGCATTAATCACCTCTGCACCCATAGCAAAAACATCGCTTAAAGCATTTGCTGCGGCAATAGCACCAAAATGATAGGCACTATCTACTATAGGAGTGATAAAATCAAGCGTTTGCACCAAAGCTAAATCGCGGCTGATTTGATATACACTTGCATCTTCATTATTTCCAATATCGCTAAGTAAGGCAGGGGTTTTTTGCATGAAATTTAAAATTGTTTTAAGACCACCCGGGCTTAATTTCGCTGCTCAGCCTGCTGCTTTAACAAAATGCGTTAAATTTTGATTTTTATATTGCAGTATTTTTCCTTTACAAAGTAATAATTTTTGCTTTACCAAAAAGCTCATTTAAAATTTCATAAGCATTGCCTATATTTCCTATTTTAAGTTCTTTGCTTTTATTAAAAAATTCCAGACAAGCTCCACAACTTATGATCTCAATACCTAAATTTTCAAGTTCTTTCATAGCTAAATGTGCTTTATGATTTTCATCAACATTGATTAAAACACTTTCATTTACGCAAAGAATTTTACTTGGAGCATGATCTAAATTTTTTAAGGTACTTAAAAATCCTACAAGTAAATTTTGTCCCAATTCACCCTCACCCACTTTGTCGGTTTTTAAAAATAAAACATTATAATCGTGAATATTTATTTCACTAGAATTAAAATTCTTTTTTTGTACTTTGATGCAAAACTCTTGTGCATTTTCATCTATAATAGGATTTAAATTTAAAGAGTTAAGAAATTTTACAACATTATTTTTTGAAATAATAGAATTTAAAACAATTTCCAAAATTTCATTTTCTTGAAGTTTTTCAAGAGCGTTTTTTGTTTCAACTATAGGCTGAGGACAAGAAAGATTGCGACAATCAATTTTCATTATTTTTCCTTAATATTAGCTTTGAAAAATAATATTATTTTATTACTTGTTTTGTGTTTAAAATTTTAAATAATATAGAAAAAATTCAAAAGCTCAAAAATGAGCTTTTTTTAAAATCTTTTTTTATTCACATCTTCAAGAATTGCTGCAGCAATTTGATTGACTTCATTTGTTATATTATTGGTAACATTTGCAACTTCGACATTTTCCTTAGTTACAGTTTCAAGTTGTGCTATAGCATCGTTAATCTGTGTGATTCCTGCTGTTTGTTCTTTTACAGATTCTGCTACTTCATTTACGCTTTGAACAAGTATATTAATATTTGCCTCGATTTCAGATAAGGATTTTCCTGTTCTTTCCGCAAGCTGTCTTACCTCATCTGCAACAACTGCAAAACCACGCCCATGTTCTCCAGCACGTGCAGCTTCAATAGCTGCATTTAAAGCAAGAAGATTCGTTTGCTCAGCGATATCTTTAATCACATTGACAATATTTTTTATATCATCAGCTTGCGAAGCAACCTCAACTGTTTTTCCACTTACATTTTGCATAGAAGAATTAATCTCCTCTACAGCTGCAGCCGATTGTTCTAAAGAACTCGCTTGTGCATTAGAGCCATCAGCAAGTTTTTGCATAGAATTTTTTAACTCTTCTGACTGATTGGCTAAATCTTTAGCAAAATTTGAAGAAGCTAGAAGCATCTTTTTAATTTCTTTACCTAAAATATTAGTTGTAATCTCAACTTCGCCTTTAGCATCAAGCACCTCTGTGCTAAAATCAAGCGCTTTATAACTATCAAAAACTCTATTAATTTCATTCATATTAGAACCAATTTTATTTTGTAAAACATCAAGCATTCTATTAAGAACATTTTTAAGTTCTACTAATTGAGGGTTTATAGGATTTTTAGTAATTCTTGCAGTTAAATTACCTTTTTCGATTTCTCTAGCAGTTTGCACTGATTCATCTACAGCATTTTGATCTTGTTCTAAAGATATTTGAATCTTTTCAATATTTTCATTTATGATTCTACCCATTGCCCCTAATTCATCATTAGCTCGAATTTTAATTAATTTGAGTTCAATTTTTTCATGATTTAAGAAACGGAAAAAAGATTCTAAAGAATTAAGAATAATTGGTAATCTTGTTGCAACAATTTTTCTTACGCAATAATAAACCACTCCCAAAACAACAAAAATAAAAATAAAAGATGCGCTAATAATAATTAATTGTAATTTTTTCAAAGGTTCAAAAACCGAATATTTAGGTGCAGTTACCAAAACTGTCCAAGAGCTATCTTGCACTTTAAAACTATTAATCGCGGCATAAGAATCATCACCATCAGAAGCTATATAGTCAAAAACTCCATTTTTTCCTTCGCTCATAGCCTTATAAGTCTCTTGTGCACCTTTGTTAGGATTGACATCTTTTAAATTTTTTAAAACCAAATTTTTATTAGGATGAATCGCAACAAATCCATCTGAATTTAAAAGAACTCTTAACTCTCCATCATATTTTTGACTCTTGGGATCTAAAAGATAAGTAGCAATAGCTGAAAAATCCAAAGTCATACCGATAACACCTACAACTTGATTCTTTCGGTCAAATATAGGCATAGCAATATTTACAGCATCAAAATCTTGACCTTCTAAATTCATCCTAATAGGACGTCCTATATATACTTTATTTTCCCCATATTTTGCTTTTTTTAATATATCTTGCACAACTTGTAAATTAGCTATTTCATCACTAGCTTGTATTGCTTTTATCCCGCCTTTATTATCCTTTTCTTCATCAACATAAAGCATAACAAATTTTCCACTTTGAGTATTGAAAAATTTACTTTCCTCTTTAAAATATTCTGGCGGATCGATAAGATACAAATAAGTAAAATTAGAATAAGCACTATTATCAAAAGTATTGGTTATAATATTTGTTATACTATCTATATCTAAATTTTCTTTTGAAGTTGATCTAAACATTTCTGTTAAGGTACCTGAAATACTTTTATTTAAAGCAATCATTTCCCCAAAAATTCCTTGAGTTTGGGTAGCATATTCTTTTGTAATAGAAGCTAAAATATCTTCTGTATTTTCAATAATATTTTGACTTACTTGTTTGGTAATCAAGGAAATTAAAATAATAAGCCCAATAACAACAACAGTTGCTACAGAAAAAATAAGTTTTAAACCTATATTTAAAGATTTAAACATCTTAATAACTCCTAAAAAATAAAATTTTGGATTTTATATTTTAACATATTTTTTAAAAAAATACCATTAATTAATTATAAAAATATTATGTATTAGTATTTTTTGTGAAAGACTTATTTTTTTCCTTTTAAAAACAATTCTTTAAAGCGTTTATTAGCATATTCTTCTATGTCTTTTTGCAAAATAGAGTAATTTTCCATTAATTCCAAAGCTCTAGGAGTAAGTTTTGTTCCTGATTCTTTAGAGCGTCCTTGTCTTGTGCTAACTAAAATTTCTTGAGAATTTTTTTGTAAGGTTTGTAAATGCATCCAAGCTTTTTTATAATTAATCCCCATAAGTTTAGAAGCATGCAATAAACTACCTGTTTGTCCGATAAGTTCTAAAAGTTCTGTTTTTCCTCGTCCAAAAAGCAAATCTCCATCCGCATTTTCAATCCAAGTTTTTGTTCTTACTATAAATTGCTTACCTTTTTTTTCTTTAAAACAACCAAGTTGACAATACTTTACATCAACCTTATAAGCTTTTAAAGCTGAACGCATACTTTTAAGTCCACAACCTTCTTTAGCAATATCTCTTGCATCTTTACAAAAAATTCTACGCTTTTCATCTAAACTAGGTTCTATTTTTTTAAGCACTTCAATCTTTGCTTTTTCAAAATCTAAATATCCAAATTGCCCCAACTCGCAATTATCAATTCTCATGTGATTTTCATCGGCTAATTGTCCGATTTTTTCTATATTTACATTAAATTTCTTTGCAATTTTAAAAGCCGTACCACAATCTAATTTTTCATTACTATTTAACAATTCTCTCATGTATGAGATGATTTCTTTTTCTTGGTTTTTATCCATGAATTCTAAATTCTCCACTATAAATATTAATCTTATTTTCTCTAGCAAAACCACAAAGCGTTAAATCAAATTTTCTTGCTATCATAACTCCTAAACAAGTAGGAGCCGTGCGTGAAACAAGGACTGGAATTTTATGCATAACTGCTTTAGCTACCATTTCAGAACTTAGCCTTCCACTAACCATTAAAAAACATTGACTTAAATCAACCCCAGCTAAACGTGCTTTTCCTAAAGCTTTATCTATGGTATTATGTTGAGCTATATCTTCACCTATAAAAAAAGTTTTCTCATTTACAAAAAGCTTAGCCGTATGCACACAGCCTGTTTTCTCATAAAGCTCACATTGAGTATAAAAAGTACTCATTTGTTTTAAAATTTCATCTTTGCTAAATTTTACATCAGAACTAATTTTACTCGCTTCAATGGCTTCTAAATCGATATTTGCAGTATGTGCTCTACCACAACCACTTATAACTACGCCTTCAGCATTAAGCTTTGCTAAATTTTCTTTATCAATCTTTGCTTTGATATGCACACTCATACCATCATCTTTTGTTTCTATGTTCTCAATATCGCTTACTTTTGCAATGATATTTTCGCTCATTAAATACCCTATTGCTAATGCCTGTTCATCTACAGGAGTTGCCATTAAAGCACCTACTCTTTCATTATTAATAAAAATTTCAAGCTTAATTTCACGCACTAAAGTATCATCGCATGTAAAAGATTCATCACCTTTATATTTTAAAATTTGGGTTGTAAATAAGGGTTCCATAAGCTTTCTCTTTTCGCGTTATTTTAAAAATTTAATTATATCAAAAAAACATAAATAACAAATTTATATATGGAAAAATAGATTTTAGATTCAACTTATAAAATAAAATTCGTTCTATTTATTTCAAAAAAAGCTTAAAACTACCGCTATGCAATAACATAGCGGTTAAAGATTAAATTTTTACATTAGGATCATAAGAAAAACTAGGTTCAATTTGCTTTTTATTGCTTAATTCTTTATACCAATAAGAATGTAAAATATAAACCTCTTCTTCTTCTTTATAACCACTAATCATAGAATGGATGCTACCTTTGATTGCAAATACTGCCATATAAATATGCACACCAAAAAATACTGCACACACTATACCCAAGAAATTATGCACTATAGCTGAAATTCTTAAAAGTTCAATTTGAGTTAAACCAAAAAGACCTTGAATTGCCGTGGAATTAAAATCAAGAAAATACATAAATCCACCTGTAATTATCATCAAAAATCCACCAAAAACAGCAATATAATACCAAGATTTTTGACCAAAATTAAACTTACCTGCAGGTACAGGACGTTTTACTTTGCTTAAATAACCACCTACTATCATCATCCATCTGATATCATAACTTGCAGGAAGCATTCTTTTAATCCACCATAAAAACATAGGGATTATAGAGATGATAAATAAAACCGTTGCAAAAGCATGTAAATTTTTACAAACCCTTACAAAAAGTCCGCCTCCAAAAGTCGCCCCAAACATCATCACAAAACCAGTTGGCACTAAAATCACCCAAGAAATTGCCGCGATAAAATGAAAAAGTCTTTCAAATAATGTAAAAGCATAAATTTTCTTTCCATCGTGTGAAAATTGCTTAGGTCCTATAACCATATAATGCAAAGCAAATGCAGACAACACTGCAATAACAGCAATTAAAGCTATAGTAGCTATATATTCACCTTGCAAAGTTGTCCAAAGTTTGCCAAAAGTATCATAATTTGGAATATTTGTAATACGATGAAAATCCCAAATTTGAGTATCTTGTCCCATTCTCTCGCTACCATAAGCAAATAAACTTACCACGCTTGACAAAAGCGTTACAAATACTTTTCTCATAAGCGTTCCTTTCCTGTGTAAGCAATCTTCCACTCCAAACTTTCTGAAGGATTTGGAATGCCATAATTTCTATTCATAAGTCTATTATGATAAATCTCTTCTATTTTAGAACTTTCACCTACTAAAAGTGCTTTTGTCGAACACATCGCAGCACATACAGGAACTTTTCCTTCTGCGATACGATTTTGACCATAAAGTTCTCTTTCTTTTTCTGAATTCGTTGCTTCAGGGCCACCTGCACACATAGTACATTTATCCATAATGCCTTTATTTCCAAAAACACTATCTTTTGGAAATTGTGGTGCACCAAAAGGACAAGCATAAAGACAATATCCACAACCTATGCAAATTTCTTTATCGTGCAAAACAATACCATCAGCACGGATGTAAAAACAATCCACAGGACAAACGATAGAACAAGGAGCATCATCACAATGCATACAAGAAATAGAAGTTGAAACTTCTTTTCCTTGAATTCCTTCATTTAAAGTAATTACACGGCGGCGGCGAATATGAATAGGAAGCTCATGTGCTTCATCACAAGCTACCGCACAACCATTACAATCAATACAACGCTCATTATCACAAAAGAATTTCAAGCGTTCTTTTTCTAAATTTGCAAAATTTACCTTACTCATTTTCCATCCTTACTGATTCTACAAAGCCCACCTTTAGTCTCTGGAATCTGACACATGATATCATAACCATAATTTGTTACCGTGTTAGCACTTTCTCCGCTTGCATAAGGCTTAGTTCCTTCTGGGAAATTGTGCGTTAAATCCACGCCTTGCATAACTCCTGTAAAATGGAAAGGCAAGAAAATCATATCTTTTGCTACACCTGGATTAACCTTCACTCTTACATGAATTTTAGTGCCTTCTGGAGAATGCACCCAAATCATATCTCCTGCTTTAATGTCTTGCTCTTTTGCTAATTCAGGATTGATCTCACAAAACATTTCAGGTGTTAAACGCGTTAGATACATAGATGCTCTATTTTCCATACCTGCACCATTTAAATTCACAAGTCTTGCAGTAACAAGATTAAGCGGGAATTCTTTAGAATAATCCTTAGCTTGTTGCACAGACACAAATTTAGTATCCACGCGGTAAAGCGCTTTTTGATCTTCAAAACTTGGATATTTTTGCACCAAATCGTTTCTTGGGGAATGTAAAGGCTCACGGTGGAGTGGAATTTTATCTTTAAAAGTCCAAACTACAGCTCTAGCTTTAGCATTTCCATAAGGAACTATGCCTTTTTCTATACATTTAGTTGCTATGATATTGCTATCATCATAAGACCAAGTTGATCCCATTTTTTCTTTTTCTTGAGCACTTAAAGTAATACCTAAAACTTTTTCTATATTATCTTTAGTAATTTGTGGATAACCTGTATCAATAGGTGAATTTAAAGGTGCATTTTTAGCAAGTAAACTCTCTCCTTCATACTCGAGTCCAAAATTATTTCTAAAGCCCATACCACCTTTTGCTACTTCAATGTCGGTATTATAAAGTACAGGAGAACCTGGATGCTTATCACTCCAACAAGGCCAAGGAAGCCCGTAATACTCGCCAGCAACTTCGTCTTTTCCTTCTAAAGTTACCTCATCAAATTTATCCCAGTATAAAGTATGCTTTTTAAGCCTTTCAGGACTCCAACCATTAAGCCCTATACTTCTAACTGCTTTTGCAATTTCTCTTGTTGCATTTTCAGGCCAAACAATCTCACCTTTTTCATCGCGTAAAGTCTTAGTAAAGTCTTCATAAAAGCCTAATTTTTTAGCAAGCTCAAATAAAATTTCTTGATCTTCCATGCTTTCATAAAGTGGATCTACAACTTTAAATCTCCATTGTCCGCTACGATTTGTTGCTGTTACACTTCCGCTTGTTTCAAACTGTGTTGCTGCAGGTAAAAGATAAATTCCATCTTTTCTTTCTGCAATAATGCCTGCTTCATTTACAAAAGGATCAGCCAAAACTAAAAGCTCTAAAGCTTCCAAGCCTTCTTTAACTTTTACTTGTTGTGCAGTCGAAGTGATACCATTTCCCATAACTACTAAAGCTTTTAAAGGCGTTCCTGCATTATCGATAGCATCATTACCATCTTTTCCATTTAAAGCTGCTGCCCACCATCTAGCAAGTGAAAGCCCAGTTTTATGCATCCAATCTTTGCTTACAAAATTTCCTAAAAGCCACTCATAATCCACACCCCAAATTTTGGCATAGTATCTCCAAGTCGCTTCATTTAAAGGATAATAACCTGGTAAATTTTCGCTCAAACAAGCCATATCTGAAGCACCTTGAACATTATCGTGTCCGCGTAAGATATTAACCCCACCACCAAATTTACCTATATTTCCAAGTACCATTTGCACAATAGGTGCTAAACGTGTATTTGAAGTTCCTACAGTGTGTTGAGTTAAACCCATAGCCCAAATAAGCGTAGTTGGTTTGTTTTTAGCTACTTCGTGAGTGATTTGCACCAAAAGTTCTTTAGAAATTCCCGTAACATTTTCTACTTCTTCAGCTGTCCATTTTGCTGCTTCTTCACGAATTTTATCAATTCCAAAAACTCTTTCATCAAGATATTTTGTATCTTCTAAGCCTTCATCAAAGATGATTTTTAGCATTCCATACATGAAAGCAATGTCAGTTCCTGGACGAATTCTTGCATAAATATCCGCTTTTGCCGCACTTTTTGTAAATCTAGGATCTACAACGATAAGCTTTGCACCTTTTTCTTTTGCTTTTAAGAAATGTCTAAAACCCACAGGGTGATTTACCGCTGGATTTGCTCCAATGATAATGATGCATTTACTTCTTTGGATGTCTCCAAGATGGTTTGTCATAGCGCCATAACCAAATGTATTCGCCACACCGGCGACTGTTGCGCTGTGTCAAATTCTAGCTTGATGATCTACATTGTTCGTTCCAAAAAATGCTGCAAATTTTCTTATATAATAAGCTTGTTCATTATTAAGTTTTGCAGAACCTAAAAACATAACACTTTCAGGATTTTCTTTACGATAAGCAGCTAGTTTTTCTCCGATCTCACTTAAAGCTTGCTCATAACTTATGCGTTTCCATTCTCCATTTTCTTTTTTCATAGGATATTTTAAACGCACATGTGAACGCACCATATCGATCATATCAGATCCCTTGCAGCAATGTCCACCTGAACTCACAGGATGATCTTGAGCGATTTCTTGACGCACCCAAACACCATTTTGCACTTCTGCAATAATCCCACAGCCTACAGAACAGGCTGTACAAACTGTTTTTACTTTTTTACTACCTTCATAAGCTTCTTTAAGCTCATCAGCACTCGCTTCTCTTAAAGTTTCACTTCTAGCAAGCAACGGTGTTGCTAGGCTTGAAAGTGCTGCCATTTTAAGAAAAGAACGACGCGTAAGCTTGATATTTTCACCTACACTTGACATTACTCAGCCTTTATATAATAATTTTCCCAATTAGCACTTCTTTGAAAAAGCACTTCTTTTTTCTTACTTTTACCTTTAACCAAATCTTTTCTTTCTTCATCTTTAGCTAGAGCTAAAGTTGTGCTACCAAGCACTCCGGCAGCCCCTAAGGCAAAAGCGGATTTTTTAAGAAATTCCCTGCGATTTTTCACGAGTCCTCCTTTGTTTATTTGCTTCTCTTCTTAAAAATTCTGAACGCGATAGATCGTTTTGCACTTTTTTAGAATTTATTTTTGCAGGTTTTTCCACTTCAAAGCAAAGTCTTTCAAATTCCATAAAAGCCAATGCAATACTTGCAATTTCCTTATATAAATTCGCATTTTTATTCATGAAAACATCGCCTAAAAACTCATCAATGCTTTTATTGATCACTTTTTCAAAAAGCTCTTTGGCTAAATCATCTTCATTTTGCCTTAAAAATTCACTCATTAACAATAAACAAAATCCAACACTATCTTCACTTTCTTTAAAAAATTTTTCATTGCGTCTTATTTTACTTTTGACTAAAATTTGACGCACGCAAAGTAAAGGATTTGAATTTTCAAAACCTTCTTCTATGTAAGAAAAAGTCGTTGGAATGCTATTTTTAAGACTTAAAAAAAGCAAATCATATTCTTTAAAAAATGCTTGTATAGAATTTTCATCATCTAAATGCTTAAGCAAGATATCAAAATTTGATTTTAAATTTTCATCAAATAAACATTCTTGCATTGTCTTTAAATACTCTTGTAATTTTGACAATCTTTCTTCAGAAAATGAAAAAACAAAAAGCTCTCCTAGACATTGATAATAAAGACTTCTAGCTAATCTTAATTTTTCCAAATCCATTAAAGCCCCCATGCATTCAAAATTTTCAAAAATAGCTTTAAATTTTGCTTGAATGAATATTATGCAAAATATACCTAATATTCATTTTAAAGCCGATTTTTAAATCGATTTATCTTAATACTATTTGATTTAAAAATCACTGAATTTCAATAAAATTCCACAAGGATTTAAAATATTAAAAAATCATACCAAAATATTGAAAATTAGATATTTGAGTTGATTTTATATTTGAAAAAATAAAATACTTTGCATAAAATTTATATCTTTGATTCTCTTCCAAATAAAATTAACATTTTATGCAAATTATAAATAATACTAATTTCTTAAAGAATAATCCTTATAAGAAAATTCTCTTATCATTTGAAGTTCATTTTTTGCATTTAAAAGCATGAGATTTGGAAGTCTTATACCATTAAAAGTTGTGTTTTTTACAATGGTGTAATGAATTTGATCTAAAAAAACAATTTTATCGCCGATTTTAAGCTTTTTATCAAAGGCGTATTCTCCCATTACATCACCCGCTAAACAAGTATTTCCAGTAAGCAAATAGGAAAATTCGTTCTCTTTTAAGTCTGAAATTTTTTCATTTTCTCTTGTGGCTAAAATTCTAGCATTTAAAACTTCACTTGTATAAGGCATGATGATAGTATCTGGCATATGTGCTTCGCTTGAAGTATCTAAAATAGCAATTTGTTTTTCATTTTCTATGATATCTACTACACTAGCCACCAAATTTCCTGTTTGCCAACCCACCGCTTCACCTGGTTCAAGATAAACTTGTACACCATATTTATCACTGAAATTTTTACACAAAGCAATAAGTTTTTCAACATCATAGCTTTTTTTAGTGATGTGATGTCCTCCTCCAAAATTCACCCATTTCATTTGCCCTATCCATTTACCAAATTTCTCTTCAAAGACCTTTAAAACAGCTTCTAAAGCGTCAGCACTTTCTTCACAAAGTGCGTGAAAATGAAGTCCTTCTATAACATTTAAATCCACATTTTCAAAATCTTTAGCACGAATTCCAAGTCTTGAGTATCTTCCACAAGGATTGTAAAGTTCTTTTGGGGCTAGAGAAAATTCAACATTACAACGAAGACCTAAGGAATTTTTTTGTGTTTTGCTTTGAAATTTATGAAATTGAGCTAAAGAATTAAACACTATATGATGAGATAAACTGGCTATTTCACCTATTTCATCTTCTTTAAAAGCAGGTGAATAAGTATGAATTTCTTTATCCATGTATTCTTTAGCAAATTTTGCTTCCCAAAGTCCGCTACAAGTACAACCTTTTAGATATTCTCCAACAATTTTCATCGCTCCTGAAAAAGCAAAACCTTTTAAAGCTAAAAGCACTTTAGCACCACTTTTTTCGCCAACACTTGCTAAAAGCTCACAGTTTTTTCTTAATTTATCTTCTTCTAAAATATAAGCTGGAGTTTGAATTTTTTCATAAAACATTATTTTTCCTTGATTAAATTGCTAAAATCATAACAAAATTAAACCAAATTTTCAAAATAAATATTTACTAAAGTTAAAAAAATAATGACTATAATATAAAAAATCAAGCAAAAGGAAAAACTAATGAATAGAAGAAATTTTTTAAAATTTAATGCACTCACTCTAGCAAGTATGGGTGTAGCCTATGCAAATCCTATGCACGATATGCACTCCATGCATAAAAATCATTCTATAAATCATGACTTAGATACTTCTTTTATAAACTTTGCTCCAAAAAATTTAAAGCTTTTAGATCCAAAACAATTCCCCCAAGGAGAAATTTTAAAAGCCTTGCCTTTACTCAAAAATGAAAGTAAAGAAAAAAATATTTTTCGTGCTACCCTAGAAATCAAAGAAAATCATATAGAGCTTATCAAAGGTAAAAAAACCTTATTTTATATTTACAATGGCCTCGTGCCTGCTCCAAAAATAGAAGTTTTTGAAGGAGATAAACTTGAAATTTTAGTCAAAAACAAACTCAAAGAAGCTACAACTATACATTGGCATGGCGTTCCTGTGCCACCTGATCAAGATGGAAGCCCACATGATCCTATCTTAGCAGGAGAAGAAAGAATATATCGTTTTGAAATTCCTCAAGATAGCGCAGGAACTTACTGGTATCATCCACATCCTCATTATACGGCTTCTAAACAAGTTTTTATGGGTTTAGCAGGGGCTTTTGTGATCAAAGCAAAAAAAGATGCTTTAAGTCATTTAAAAGAAAAAGATTTGATGATTAGCGATTTGCGTCTTGATGAAAACGCTCAAATTCCAAACAATAACCTAAATGATTGGCTAAATGGTAGAGAAGGAGAATTTGTACTCATTAATGGACAATTTAAACCTAAAATCAAACTCGCCACAAACGAACGCATACGCATTTATAATGCTACTGCGGCAAGATATTTAAATTTACGCATACAAGGAGCTAAGTTTATACTTGTTGGTACTGATGGTGGACTTATAGAAAAAGCTATTTATAAAGAAGAACTTTTCTTAAGTCCTGCTTCTCGTGTAGAAGTTTTAATCGACGCTCCAAAAGATGGGGAATTTAAGCTAGAAAGTGCTTATTATGATAGGGATAAAATGATGGTAAAAGAAGAACCTAATACCCTATTTCTAGCCAATATTAACCTAAAAAAAGAAAATGTAAAACTTCCAAAAAAATTAAAAATTTTCAAACCTTCAGAAGAACCTAAGGAATTTAAAGAAATAATCATGAGTGAAGATCATATGCAAATGCATGGTATGATGGGAAAAAGTGAAAGCGAATTAAAAATCGCTCTTGCATCTATGTTTTTAATCAATGGCAAAAGCTATGATTTAAAACGCATTGATTTAAGCTCCAAACTTGGAGTAGTTGAAGACTGGATAGTGATAAACAAATCTCATATGGATCATCCTTTCCATATACATGGCACGCAATTTGAACTCATCTCATCAAAACTCAATGGCAAAGTTCAAAAAGCCGAATTTAGAGCCTTAAGAGATACTATAAATGTGCGTCCTAATGAAGAATTAAGACTTAGAATGAAACAAGATTTTAAAGGGCTTAGAATGTATCATTGTCATATTTTAGAACATGAAGATTTAGGAATGATGGGAAATTTAGAAGTAAAGGAATAAAATGGTAAAAGTGGAATTTTTAGGCCCCATAAATAAAGAAAATTTAGAACTTGAGGTAAAAAATTTAAAAGAATTAAAAGAAATTTTGCAAAAAGATGAGAGTTTAAAAGAATGGCTAGAACTTTGTGCCGTATCTTTAAACGATGAAATCATTTTTGATGAAAACACTAAGTTAAAAGATGGTGATAAAATAGCACTTTTACCGCCAGTTTGTGGGGGTTAAATGAAACATTTTACACTTTATCAAGGTTCTTTAGATATTCCTAAAATTTATAGACAATGGTATGAATTTGCCAAGGATAAAAACTGCGGTGCTTTACTGACTTTTTGTGGTATTGTGCGTGAAGAAGAAGGCATTGAGGCACTTAGTTTTGATATTTATGAACCGCTTTTAAAAAAATGGTTTAATGAGTGGCAAAAAAGAGTAGATTTTGATGGTATTAGCTTGCTTTTTGCTCACTCTATAGGCGATGTGGCGGTTCATGAAAGCTCTTATTTTGCAGGAATTTTAAGCAAACAAAGAAAATTAGGACTTAAACTTCTTAATGAATTTGTTGAAGATTTTAAAGCAAGTGCACCCATTTGGAAGTATGATGTGATAAACAAAGAAAGAATTTATGCCAAAGAAAGATCAACCAAACTTTGCGGTGCAGGACTTTTAAAAGGATAAAAAATGTTAATGTCTTATGAAGAAAGTTTAAAAATTTTACACTCTCATATCAAAACTTATGAAAAGATTGAAAAAATAGCTCTTACAGAGTGTTTAGGATGCATTTTAGCTCAAGACATAAAAGCCCTTAAAAATCAGCCTGAATTTCCAACTTCGGCTATGGATGGTTATGCGATCAAATTTGAAGATCAAGATAAAGCTTTAAAAATTTTAGGCCTCACACCTGCAGGCACTATGCCACAATTTAACGTGCAAAATGGTACTTGTGTAAAAACCTTTACAGGCTCACTCATGAGCGAAGGAAGCGATACTTTAGTCCCTGTTGAAAATGTACGCGTAGAAAATGATACTCTTTTTATAGAAAAAAAAGTTCCCCAAGCTTTTGCCGTGCGTGCGGTAGGAGAAAACTATAAAAAAGATGAAATTTTACTCAAAAAAGGCACAAGGTTAAATTATAGCGAAATAGCTCTTTTGGCTGAACTTGGATTTTTTCACATTAGTGTGTTTATAAAGCCTATTGTAGGAGTTTTAAGTAGTGGAAGTGAGATCAAAGATCTAGGAGAAGCCTTAGAAAATCCTGCTCAAATCCGCTCTTCAAATCATATCGCCATAGCTAATTTAGCTAAAAATTTAAATTGCGATACAAGGGTTTTTCCTCTTTTAAAAGATGATGAAAAAGCCACTTTTTCTACCCTTGAAAGTGCTTTGCAAAGTTGTGATATTTTGGTTACAACAGGCGGGGTTTCTATGGGAGATTTTGACTTTTTAAAAAAAGCCGTCAAAGAATACGAAATCATCATCGATAAAGCCGACATAAAACCAGGTAGACATATCAAAATAGCCAAGGCTAATGAAAAATTCATTATCGCCTTACCAGGTTTTCCTTACTCGGCTATGGTAATGTTTAATCTTTACGCAAGAGAGATTTTAAACTCTTGGTTACTTCAGCCTAAAGACTATATTTGCAAAGCCTTCTTACAAGGAAGCTACAAGAAAAAAACACCTTATTTGGAATTTGTCGCTTGTAACATAAAGTTTGAAAATGGACGCATTTTAGCTAATCTTGAAGGTAAAAAAGAAGGCTCTAGTGCGATTATAAACAATCTTAACAATAAAGCTGCCCTTATGGTGGTGCCAAAAGAATGTGAAATGTTAGAAAATGAAAGTTTAGTGGATATTATCTTTATGCCTTAAAATTATTTAAATAATTTTATTTCGATTTTAATCAACCATAAATTTCAATAAATTTCAAATTTGCAACCTCCTTTTAGTGGAGTAATTAGCCCTAGCGGAGTTTCAATCCACTAGGGTTTTTAGTCCCTTTTTAAATTTCTTTATGGTAAAATTTTTCTAGGTTTTGGGTTTCTTTTTTAGCTGTTTTAGTCCCTTTTTAAATTTCTTTATGGTAAAATAGATATTTACCAGATAATGAAAATTTCAGGTTTTTTTAATAAAAATAGCAAAAATTATGCTATAATCTCATAAGAAATTTAAAAAGGGACTAAAATAAAGAGTTTGCGGGACTCTGCGGGGTTACAATCCTCTAAAACCGCTTTTAAAATTCAAATAAATTTTGCTGGTGATATTTTTCTTGTTTTTTGTTTATTTGAATTTTTGTATTTAAATTCTCCATGACTATCTATATCAAAAAGCGTTAAATTAGTTTCGTTATTAACTTTTTCGTTAAAAACTATGCCACCAAGCAAAAGCTCCATTTTATCAAACTGCTTTTCAGTGATGATTAAAGCCCTTACATTTCCATAAGGTGGCAAAATCTTTTTTACATTTTCAATAGAACTTTTTGCGGAACTTAAACCCTTGCAAATACGCATATAAACGCTAAATTGCAGCATAAAATAACCTAATTTTATAAGATTGTTTCTAAATTTACTTGCTAGTTTTTGCTCTTTTTTACTTTTAGTTGGCACATCAAACATCAAAAGCACACGCATAAATTTATCTTCAATCATCAAATTTCACTATCTTTAGTTCATCTTCATACAATAAAGCATTTTTAAAATTTGCCACATAATGATTTATCGCTCTATTTAAAGGATAATTTTGCCCATCAAAATTGATTTTGCTTTGTAAATGACCAATCAACGCTCTTTTGTCATCTTTGTTTAAAAACTCACTTTCACCCACAAGTTCTAAAACACAATCATCAACACTAGCCCTAAACACTTCTATCAAATCATCACAAAGCGCAAAAGAATTATAAATATTATTGTGCTTTATGCCAAGCCAAGGCAAAAGTCCACTGATACAAACTGCTCTAATAATACAAGCCCTAATGATTGCATAGCCATAATTTAAAGCAGAATTTTCAAAGCAAAGCTCATCTCTTGAAAAAGAAGCACCAAACAAAGTTTTAAAATACAACACCGCCGCAACAGCTTCAATATTTTTACTATCATTTAAGGTTACTTTTTTAGCCAAATTTATAAGCTCATTGCTTTGCTCTATTTTATTGTGTTTTTTCAAAACAAAGGCTTGATTTAGGATTTTGTTTTTAATGATTTTTTGCCATAAAATAGCCTTTTTTTGAGCACTTACATTCATTTGCTCTTTTGCGATTTTTGCACTTTGAAAATGCCCTAAAAAAGGAGTAAAAACACCATTTATACTATGAGTTTCATCACAGGTTAGCAAGATGATTTTATGCTTTGCAAAAGCGTTAAAAAGTGCGGAACTCAGGCTTGCTTGCAAGCTTTCTAAAACGATGATGTTTATATCTTTTAAAAACAATTTTGCTACATTTTCATCTTGCTTAATCACAAGATGATTTAGCTCTAAATTTAGCTTGGCATTAGAGCTAATAAGCAGTGTTTTAAAAGCTTCATCGTAACTCATTTTTTAAAATCTTCTCTTTGTCTAAACTCAGCCTTTGTCACTTCTCCAAGTACTGAAACTATGTATTTTTCAAATACTTTTAGATTTTGAATTCCTATGCTTTTTGCGATTACTTCTTTTTCATTTGCATTTTTAAACAATATTTTTTGATTTTTGCTTAGCGTTTCAAATTTATTATCGTGTTTTGAAACAGTTAGGCTAGCATTTGAGCTATCTAGCCTTTCATAATAAACAAGTTCTGGCTCTTGCATATCTTTAGTTTGAATTAAAATCAAACTATCTTTGTATAAAGAAAAGCAAAACTCATAATTTTCATCCATTAAAATCCAATCTTTTATAAGACCTGACTTTTTATCTTTACCTTGCACCACGGCTTTATTTGGTAATACTTTTAAAGCAAAATCCATGGTATAAATTGGCACAGCATAAAATTTATTTGTCTTTTTGTGTTTAAAAATATCCACTCTAAACATATCACCATTGCTAACGATTTTACCATTTACTTTGCGGATTTTACCAAGCTCTAGGGCTTTTAAAACTCCTTCTTTTCCGCCGTATGATTGATAGAATTCTTCTTCTTTTCTAAATGTTTCTTCATGTAAAGCTCCACTTGGCTTTTTTCTCTCAGGTTTTGAGACAAAAATTTCATCAATTTTATCTAAAAGCTTTTGCCTAAAACCACTAAAAGGCTCAAAAAACTTCCTTTTGTTTTTATAATCTAATTCACTAATTTTTTTTGCATAAAGTTCTGCAGTGTTGCTTTCTTGCTCTTTTTTAAAATCTGAAAAAGCCTTTACGATAGAGTTGTTTGCATAAGCAATAATTGCTGCATCGATGGCATGATGAAGATGGTTATTTCTATCCTTAGTGCTAAAGCCCCAAGTGTGTCTTAAAGTGGATGTTAGCATACCGCTTTTTGCTTCTACATGCACTTTTGAGCCTTTTTGTGTGTCGTTTAATTTTGTATTTTCATCATCGCTTAAAGGTAAAAAATCTAAATAATCTTTAGTGTAGTTTAAAACAAGCCTTGCGATGTAGCGAGTATCGTTTAGATTTCTATCTTTAAAGTCTTTTTGCTCTTTGTCTTTGTAGTTTTTATCTAAAATTCTTTTTTGCTTTTTAGTAGGTAAATTTTTTGCTAAAACTTCAATTTTCTGCCATTTTACTCTATCATTGCCAAAGGTTTCAAAGGGGGTTTTATTAAGTTTTTCTTGATTTTGCTTGGTAAAAACTAAAACTTTATTCATATAAGAATCATCAAAACTTCTAGAATAAGGGTAAATATGGTCAATTTCAAGCATTTTTTCATCTTGCAAATCACTAATTTTAATCTTTTCCCCACTATAAACACAAAATTCTTTTTGTTCTTTAAATAATCTTAATTTTAAAATATTTTTGCTATTTATTTTTAAGCCTAGTTTCTCACATTCAAGTTCGGCGTCTTTTTTGGCCTTGTAGTTTTCGTTTTGCTCTTTTTCTATTTTAGCTCTTTGACTGTGATTTTTACCTACTTCTCTTGCTAATTCAATGTTTATTTTATGCACTTTACCGTATTTTTTAAGCAAGGCATTTAAGATTTTTCTATATTCTTTAATCGCCCTTAAAACCACAGGATTAGTTACTTCATCTTTGTAATAAGTTTCATTAAATGCGGGTAAAAAGTCTTTTTTATCTTCATTAATTGCTACTTTTAAATTAAGCTCATTGCAAGCTTCATCGTATTTTTTACCTTCAAGCATTAAAGGAGTGATAAGTTTTAAGGCTTTAAAACTTATATTTAAATGGTCTTTAAATTCCAATTTGCTTAAGCTATCAATTTGATTTTGATTTAAATCATATTTTGCTAAAGCCTTTTTAAGTTTAATCTCATCTTTTATAAGGGTAATATCTTTTGCTATTTCATTTAAATCATCTTGGCTTAAATTATGCTCACCTAGGGCTTTTACAAATTCTTTGTATTTTTGAAACTCAATAAAATAAGTTCCTTTTTCTCCTTTAAACTCATAATCATTACTTAAGCCCAAAAGCTTTTTTGTTTGTTTATAAGTTAGAGTGCCGTTTTTTAAAACTTCATTTAAAAGCGTGTTTAAATCATCTTTTGTATATAAAATTCCTTCAGTATTTTTAAGATTGTTTAAAAGATTGATAATTCTTGTAAGCGCTACAAACATAAAAGCTAAGGGCGAATTTTTTGGCGCTCTTTTTTCATCAGTAAAAAAACTACAATTTCCCACCAAATGAGAAAAATCTTTTAAAGCCCTTTTATAAAATGCTACACTAAGCACTTCTTCTTCAAATTTCTTTGAGAAAGAAAAGCCAAATTCTCTTTGTTTTTGAAAAATAAGCTTTAATTCGTCTTTTAAAAAACTTTGCGCTATGCAGCGTTCATAACTTTCTTTTTTATTTCTAACATTTATAAATTCTTTGGAATTTTCTTTGAATTTTTGAAAATACTCTTTATAAAGATACTCGCCTACACTTTGATAACTTACTAATTTTTCTTCATTTTGCTTGATAGCTTTTAAAATCTTGCCTTTTTCTTCATCACCATTATTTTTAATATCATCATAGCCACGCCTTTTTGCAATATGTAAAATCACTCTTGCAAAATCTTGCTTACTTAAAAGCTCGTTTAAAGCTCTAAATCTTAACTCATAAGGGCTAATTAAAGAGCCTTTATAGCCTTAGCTAAACTTTCATCAAAGCTTTGATAATCTTCGTAATTTAACTTAAATTCATTTGCGATTAAATGTTTTAAGTGATTTAGCCTTGCTTTGCGTCTAGCAAGGCGTTTTCTAGCACTTCTTGCAAGGCGTCTTGGTAAGGCTAGGGATTCTCCTGTTTTAGGATTTTCAGCCTTTGTAAAAATCCTAACTCCGCAATCTTTTAACTCATCATTTTCGCTAAATGCCCAACCAATAGAGCTTATACCTATATCAAATGCCAAAATTCTTGCCACACTAGATCCTTTTTAATATTTATAATTTGTTTATAATTATAATATAAAAATCATTTTTTATACAAACATAAACTTTTCAGTAATCAAACTATACATATTATTAATTTTATAATGTAAAAAATAAGTAAAATTTTAAATGAAAAATATTTATTAGTTAAATTTTAGCCAAAATAAAATAAAAGCTAATAATAACTTTAGAGAAATCATGCCGATTTTTATGATATGTTCTACACTTTTAACGGTAATTGTTGTTGCTTATTATATACTCAAAAAATACAATCCCATTTTTGTATTTTTTCTTTCAGGTATTATCTTGCTTATTTTTGCTTTTTACATCACAGGAACACCTATACCAAAAGCCCCGAGCAGAGAACATACAAGCTTTTTGAATATTTTAGCTTTTATCACAGCAACTTTTAAAAGCCAGCTTTCTAGAGTAGAGCTTATTATCATGAGTGTGGCAGGTTTTGCTGCTTATATGAAACATATCAATGCTTCGGCAAAACTTGCTTTTTTAGCAAATAAACCCTTAGGAAAATCAAAAATAAATACTTGATTTAAGTGGAACTTTTGTTGTTGAAATAGCTTAAAAATCATCATTTTTAGCTATGCTGGATTGCTTTTACTTTTGTTAGCATGTATTTATCCTGTTTTAATCTCTGTTTTAATCTCTGTTTTAATCTCTGTTTTAATCTCTGTTTTAATCTCACTTAAAATCCGTCCTATTATAGCTATATGTGTGCTTTCTTTAATTGCACTTGATTATGGTCCAAAAGATGGAAATTCAATCAATATGGCAGATATGGTAGGACAAAGTGATAATGTCGTAGGGCTTTTTTAAATTACCAAATTTATAGTGTGATTGCCTATGTTGTAGTTATTACCATCTTGATTCCTTTTTATTTTGCTTAGATTGATAAAAGAGATAAAGAAAAAGGTGTTTTAAATGATGAAGTTGAAATTCCGCAAATCATTGATCCTAAATGCCCTACTTTTTACATACTCTTTCCTTGGTTACCTGTTGTATTTTTATTTACAGCGTATTTTTTTACTATCAAGCTCGATGTTGTGACAGCAAATTTTGTAAGCATTTCTTTAGTTTTTCTTGTTGAATTTGCAAGACACAGAAATGCTAGAAAATTAGGCGAAGATATGATGGTGATTTTAAAAGCTATGGCTGAAATTTTTATCTCAGTCGTAAGCATAATCATCGCCGCTGGAGTATTTGCTGAAGGCATTAAAGCACTTGGTGGAGTTAAATCCTTGCCAACGCGGTTTCAAGTCTTGGAACAGGAAATTTTGCATGGTTTGGAATTCTTTTGAGTATAGCTATTTTAAGCTTTTTAGTTTATTTTGCCACAGTGATTATGGGAAGTGGAATTGCCGCTTTTAATGCTTTTGGAAAACTAGCTCCTGATATAGCTACAAAATTAGGCGTTGCACCTATTACTCTAGTTTTACCTATAGAAATTGCATCTTGTTTAGGTCGCGCAGCTTCACCAATAGCAGGCGGAATCATAGCTTTAGCTGGATTTGCAAAAGTAGCTCCAATGGATATTATAAAACGGACCACTCCTCTTTTACTTATCGCTATGCTTGTAAATGTGCTTGTAGCCTTTTATCTAGCACAAACCAATCCTTTGCCAAAAGAACAAAACACTACAAAAATAGAACTTAAAATACACAAATAAAGCGTATTGACGCTTTATTTTCATTCTAAAACAATACCTTCATTAATGCAAATTTCGCCGATAATAAAGGCATCTGAATTTTCTAAAACCTTACTTACATTAGAAGGATCTACAACCATTACCAAACCTACTCCCATGTTAAAGCTTCTATACATTTCGCTTTCTTCTACAGCCTGTCCTATAGTATAAAAAATTTCAGGAGTTTTAAGATGGTGTTTGCGTATAGTTGCACCCATACCACGAGGCAAAACGCGTGGTAAATTTTCTACTAAACCACCCCCTGTAATATGTGCTAGAGCACTGATATAAGGCTTTAGTGTAAGAAAATCACGCACATAAATCCTTGTAGGTTCTAACAAAATATCAATTAAATTTTTACCCTCTATCTTGTCATCAAATTTTAATTTTAAACTTTCAAAAAGTACTTTTCTAGCTAAAGAATAACCATTTGAATGAAGTCCTGAACTAGGAAGTGCCAATAAAATATCACCATTTTTAACAAATTTACTTCTATCAATCTCATCTTCTTCAGCCATACCCACTGCAAAACCCGCAAGATCAAAATCATCTTTTGCATACATTCCAGGCATTTCAGCAGTTTCTCCGCCAATTAATGCACAATTTGCCATCTTACATCCCTTGGCAATGCCTGATACAACAGCCTTTGCTACTTCTACTTCGAGCTTGGCTGTAGCATAATAATCTAGGAAAAACAAAGGCGTAGCAAAATTACAAATCAAATCATTCACACACATTGCTACTAAATCTTGCCCTATAGTATCATATTTTTTAGCATCAATTGCCAAGCGAAGCTTGGTACCAACCCCATCTGTTGCACCTAAAATCACAGGCTTTTTAAAACCACTTGGCATTCTAAAAGCACCAGCAAAAGAACCAATTCCGCCTACAACATTATCATTAAAAGTTTCTTTAACCAAAGGTTTTATAGCCTCTACAAAGGCATTTCCATTATCTATACTTACGCCTGCATCTTTATATGAAATTTTCATTTATTTTCCTTTAAGAACTAAAAAGGTATTTTAACGAAAAAAGTTTTAATAAGGCATAAGATGAAAAATGCTTTTTTTGTAACCGCTTCAATTGCTTGCGGTAAAAGCACTTTTATAGAAATAGCGAATTCTTTAGGCTTTAAAAGCATTAGCGCAGACAAAATCGCTCATAAAATTTTAGATGAAAATGCTTTAGAACTTGAAAAGATTTTTTCTCCCTTTAGTTTAAAAAATTTACTCACAAAAGAAAAGAAAATCGATAGAAAAATCCTTGGAGAAATTGTTTTTAACAATAAAGAAGCTAAAAAAATCTTAGAAAATTTCACTCATCCTAAAATTCGAGCTAAAATTTTAGAACAAATGCAAATTCTAGATAAGGAAAATAAAGCTTTTTTTGTAGAAATTCCTCTTTTTTTTGAAAGCGGTGCTTATGAAAATTTAGGCAAAGTCATTGTAATTTACACACCTAAAGAATTAAGCCTTAAAAGAATCATGCAAAGAGATAAGCTCAGCTTAGAAGCTGCAAAAGCAAGACTTGATTCTCAAATAGATATTGAAGAAAAACTTAAAAAAGCAGATTTTATCATTAAAAATACTAATTCTTATGCCGATTTTAGGCAAGAATGTGTTAAAGTAATACAAGAAATTTCTAAAGGAAAAATGTGAAATTTTATAAATATTGTGCAAGTGGGAATGATTTTGTCATAACAAATGCTGATAGAAAAGAAGATAGAAGTGCTTTAGCTAAAGAACTTTGTAATCGTTATGAAGGCATAGGTGCGGATGGCTTTATCGTGATATTGCCTCATGAAAAATACGACTTTGAATGGGAATTTTATAATAACGATGGCTCAAGGGCTGCTATGTGTGGCAATGGCTCAAGGGCTGCGGCACATTTTGCACATCATATTAACAAAATAAATCCTAACATGAGTTTTTTAACCGGTGCAGGAGTAATAAAAGCAAAGGTAAATCAAGATAAAGTTGAAGTATCTTTAGGCAAAATAAAAAGTGTACAAAATACTTTTGAAGAATTAGGAAAAACTTGGCAACTTTGCAACACTGGAGTTCCACATCTAGTACATTTTTGTCAAAATTTAGATGAATTTGATACAATGCTTTGTCAAAAAATGAGACAAAAATATAATGCCAATGTTAATTTTGTAAAAATTTTAGATGAAAATCATTTAAAAGTTCGTACTTATGAACGCGGAGTTGAAGATGAAACCTTAGCTTGTGGCACAGGAATGGGGGCTTGTTTTTATCTGGCATTTTTAAATAAAAAAGTACAAAATAAAGTTAAAATAACTCCTAAAAGTGGTGAAGAGGTAGGGTTTGCATATAAAAATGAAGAATTGTTTTTTGAAGGAAAGGTAAAGTATTGTTTTGAAGCCAATTATAATTTTTCTTAGTCTTTTTCTAATCCCACTTTTTGCTGATGATCTAAAGAGTGGATTTGGAGAAGAATATTACAAACTTGATATAGATCAAAAAAGACAAATTTTTTTTATAAAAATGAATGAAATGTTTGATCAAAGCTTTAAAAAAATTGAACAAGAAAGAGCCTTTATCGAAGCCTTTTTTAAAGATGCTTACAAAACAGGCTTTAGGACTTCAAACCAAATAAATCTTGAAAAACTTATCACGATAAAAAACAAATATCGCATTGGAAATCTTTATGATTTTGCAGAATATAAAAAACGTATTCAAAAAATTCCAAAATCCATGGGTATAGCCCAAGCTTTAGTTGAAAGTGCTACAGGTACCAGTCGCTTCGCAAGAGAAGCAAACAATCTTTTTGGAGAATGGACTTGGGGTGAGAAAGGTTTAATTCCTGATTTAAGACATCCAGATAAAAAACACAAAATTAAAATTTTTGATAGTCTGCAAGATAGTGTTGACTCTTATGTTTTAAATTTAAATCGTCATTTTGCTTATGAAAAGTTTCGCGATGCAAGAGCTAAATTTGAAAGCGAAGGCAAAGAGATAACAGGGCTAGAGGCTATTAAAACTTTAGATTCTTATTCTGAACGCAAGGGATATTATATCAATCTTATTGCAAAAATCATCAAACGATACAACCTTGAAAAATACGATACAAAATCAAACAACGCCTAAAATCCAAGTGAAAATTTATCAAAAGATATGATTTCAAATTTAACCCCTTGCTCAAAAAAACTATCCTCGCTTGAAAGAGTGATAAAAATCACATGAAAAATTCCAAGTTCTAAAGCCTTTGGTAAAATTTTCTTAGCACGTAATTTAATCAAATCAATATCTAAAGTTGGACTTGAAATATAAGCAATTTTAGATATTTGGCTATAAAAGTTAAAGTATTTGTTATAAAAAAATTCTTCTTTAAATTTAAACAACTCGCTTAAAACTAAATTTTCAAATAAATGTGAAAAATCCTTTGAAATACAAAGATTATTTCTTAGGCCAAAATCTTTAAAATAAATCTTTTGAAGTTTTTTTTCATCATGTTTTAAAATATAGATCACATAAGTATTTTCTAATTTTTTTATAGCTTGATAAACACTATCTTTTGAAGTTTTTAATCTTTTTTTGAGTTCTATAAATATCTTAGAAATACTGATTTGCTGACCCAAATTTAAAGCTAAATACTTTAAAATTTCTAATTCTAAAAGAGTGAAGCTTTGTCTTAGAAGTATATTTTTTTCTCCAAATTTACTGCGTCCACTTTGTAAAAAAAGACCTACTAAATTATTTATAGGTAAATTTTTCTTACTTACACTAATAAATTCTTCAAAATCAAAATAATCAAGTTCAAGTTCTTCAAACCCATTTATATTTAAATCTTTTATATTTGTACTTAAGATGATGGGAATTTTAATTTTTTCTAAATTAGGGATAAAATCCAAATTATAAAGGCAAAGAATTTTAATTTGTAAATTTTCATTCAAAAAATCAGCAAGTCTTTCTAAACTTTGTTTTTCAAAACGTGTATCATATAAATCTAAAAACAAAATTTCACTTGCTTTAAATTGAGATAAAAAATTAAAAATAAGCGTTTTTTTACCACAAAATCGTGGGCCTTTTATGATAATATTTGGTTTTGAAATTTGAATTTTTCTTTCATAACTTACTTCAAATTTAGGGTGGTTTTCATAAAAAAAATTAAGTACTTTCAATTTTATCCTTTAAAAAAGGATATTATAACCTAGTTTGTATAATTGGGGCATAAAGCCCCTTAAATTACATTTTGCAAGCACCTTGTAAAGTAGCGCCTATCATCCAAAGACTTTTTTCATATTTTGCGATATTTTCTTGCGCAAAAGCAGCTGTTGTGGTATCACTTTCTTTTTCTGCTGCTTCATTGAGTTTTTTAAATTCTGCTAAAAGATATTCATAATCTTGTTTGATCAGTTCTATGACTTCAAGCGGAGTAAAGCAATCTTTTGTAACTTTTGGACTTTTTGCATTTTCCATTAAAACTTTTTGGCAAGTGATAGCTTTTTCGCCAAGTTGTAAAACTCTTTCAGCACAACTATCAAAAAGTTCTGCCATTTCTTCATAAGCTTTTTCTGTGTACTCGTGTATAGAAAAAAATTGCAAACCTTTTACATTCCAATGATAATTATGAAATTTAACCCATAGATGATGGGCATCTGCTTGCATTTGTAATAATTGTTTTGTAACTGACATGATTGACTCCTTTTTTTGATTTTTAAAATTATAGCATAAAATTCTTAAATAATAATTATTATTAATTAAAAATTTTTATTATAATTTTAACTTAAAATCATTATACTCTTTTTTTAATGAATTTTGATTAAGAATTTAATATATTTTTTAAGATCAACTTTCCAACTTCCACACCAGGTTGATCATAAGTGTTAATCCCTAGCATAACACCGCAAGTTGAAGTAAAAAGTTCATAATAATACATCAAATATCCCGCATGCCAAGCGTCAAGTTTTTCAAGTTCTATCACATCAACACTCAAATTTTCAGCGATTAAAGCATGCATAGTTGCATCACATTGAGCGTTTAAAAGTTCGTGAAGATTGACTTTATTACTTAAAGAATCTAAAAATTTAAAATGAATATCAGGGATAATAGGTGCTTTTTGAGCGTCTTTGATTTTTAAAAAAGTTACAGTTTTATTTTTAGGTCCATCCATGATGAGTTGTAAAAAACTATGCTGATCTCTTGCACCAATGAGTGCAATAGGAGTTAAACCTATGCGTTTATAGCCTTGCTTTTTACCTAAACTTTCAGCAATAAGCTGGATATACCATTCGTTAAAGCCTTTAAAAGCATCACTATATGAAAAAAGCACATTGATATTGGCATTTTTGTGTGTGCAATAATGATAAGCCTTTTGTAAAATTTCATCTTTTTTGCGAGTAAAAAAATCTTCAAAACAAGCTTTAGCTCCTTCTAAAAGAGCTTTGGCATTATAGCCACAAAAACAAAGTGGAACTATACCCACGGCTGAAAGTATGCTAAAACGACCTCCTACATTTGCAGGGATAAAAAAGCATTTAATACCTAAATTTTCACCTTCTTTATGAAGTTTTGAATCCTTATCGGTAATAAAAACAAAGTATTTTTTTAATTCTTGCATATCAAGTTTAAAATGTTCAATAAGAAGTTTAAAAAGTGATACGACTTCTATAGTGCTACCTGTTTTACTGATGATTAAAAACAAACTTTCTTCAAGCTTGATTTTTTCTAAAGTCTTATTAAAAGAATGTGAGCTTGTGTTATCGAGTATAAAAAGCTCTCTTTGGTTGCTTTTTTCATTAAAAAGCATATCACGCAAGGCTTTTACACCACAACTTGAACCTCCCATTCCCACTAAAACGATATTTTTTACATATTCTTTATCTTGAATAAATTTCAAGCTCTCATCGATTAAATTCAAACTTGTGTCAATAAGATGATAATACCCTACATCTCCACTTTTTACCTCATCATTAATACGATTTGCATAAGAACTTATAGTGTGAATTTCACTTTGCTTAAAAAAAAGTGTATTGTTTAACATTTACTTTTCTCGTAAAAATAATTTGTCGCCTCTACAAAGCCTTCTACGCTTCCACAATCAAAGCGCTTCCCTTGAAATTTATAAGCTAAAACCATACCATTGGTTGCTTGAGTTAAAAGCGCGTCGGTAAGTTGAATTTCGCCATTTTTTCCTGCTTTAGTATTTTCTAAAATTCCAAAAATATCAGGAGTTAAAATATATCTTCCTATGATAGCAAGACTACTTGGAGCTTCATCAGGACTTGGTTTTTCTATCATAGAATTAACCATAATAAGATTTTCTTCTACAAAATTTCCAGAAATTACTCCATAGTTTGAAACTTGTTCTTTTGGTACTTCCATCACAGCTATGATGGTGCAGCGATATTTTTCATAAATTTTTACCATTTGAGCCATAACATTTAAGCCTTCTTCATTAACACACAAATCATCAGCCAAAATTATGCCAAAAGCTTCATCGCCAACTAAAGGTTTACCTTTTAAAACCGCGTCACCTAAACCTTTCATTTGATTTTGTCTTGTAAAAGTAAAGGTGCAACGATTGATTAAAGAACGAATTTCATCAAGTAAGTATTCTTTTTTTGTACCTGAAATTTGATGTTCAAGTTCATAAGAAATATCAAAATAATCCTCTAAAGCTCTTTTTCCACGTCCTGTTACAAATCCCATATTTTCCATTCCTGCTTCCAAAGCTTCATCAACCCCATAATGGATCAAAGGTTTGGTTAAGATAGGTAACATCTCTTTAGGTAAAGTTTTTGTTGCAGGTAAAAATCTCGTCCCATAACCTGCCGCAGGGAAAATACAAGTTTGAAGCATAAAAATTTCCTTTTATTTTTTTATCATTATAGCTTATTTTTATGAATTTTTATGCAACAAGGCAAAGTTCTTTTTGCTTGTTATTCAAACTCTGCCTTAGCTAATTTAACAATGGTTTCTACTACTCCAGAATCTTCGAGCGTTGAAATATCTTGTTTGATTTCTTCACCTCTTGCTATAGTTCTTAAAATTCTTCTCATTATTTTACCACTTCTAGTTTTTGGTAAACCTGGAGTATAAAGAATTTTTTCTATTTTAGCTATAGGTCCTATCTCTACTCTTAAAATGTCATTAAGTTCTTTTAAAGTTTCTATAGCTCCGCCAAGATCACAACTGGATGTAGGACTTAAAACCACAAAAGCAAACAGTGACTCGCCCTTAATCGCATCCAAAATACTCACTACAGCTGATTCTGCTACACTTGGATGTTTAGCAATAGCGCTTTCAATTTCAGCCGTTCCTATACGATGTCCTGCAACATTAACCACATCATCTGTTCTTCCTGTGATGGTAATATAACCATTTTTATCGTAAAAAGCACCATCGCCACTAAAATATACAGCTTTTCCATCTTTTTTAGCTTGAGAAAAATAACTTTCTATATAACGTTCATCATTACCCCAAATTCCACGAATCATCGAAGGCCAGGGTTTAGTTATACAAAGCAATCCATTTTCACCTTCATCTTTTTTATTGCCTTCTTCATCAATAACTTCTGCAAAAATTCCTGGTAAAGGCAAGGTGGCACAACCTGGTTTTAAAGGAGTAGCGCCTGGCAAAGGCGTGATCATATGTCCACCTGTTTCTGTTTGCCACCAAGTATCGACTATAGGACTTTTAGTTCCCCCTATTTCATCATAAAACCACTTCCAAGCACTAGGATTTATAGGCTCTCCAACCGTTCCAAGCACTTCAAGCGTACTTAAATCATATTTTCTTGGCTCATCAGGTGCATCAGCATGAAGCATTCTTATGGCAGTTGGCGAAGTGTAGAATTTGCTTATTTGATACTCTTCTATCATTCTCCACCAACGCCCAGAATTTGGATAAGTAGGAGTCCCTTCATGCATTATAGTCGTTGCTCCACATGCTAAAGGCCCATAAACTACATAAGTATGTCCTGTAATCCAACCCACATCAGCACTACACCAATAATTATCATAATCTTTAATATCAAAAACCCATTCCATAGTCATTTGTGCCCAAAGTATATATCCTGCACTTGCATGCATAACTCCTTTTGGCTTGCCCGTTGATCCTGAAGTGTAAAGCAAAAACAACAAATCCTCGCTATCCATGATTTCGGGTTCACACTTATAAGATTCATTTTTCACAAGTTCGTTATAAACATAGTCCCTTCCTTTAATATATTCTATAGGCTCATTATTGCGTATAACTATAAGTACTTTTTCTACACTTTCACACCCTTCACTTAAAGCCTTATCTACTGCAGGTTTTAACATATAAGGTTTGCCACGACGAAAAGCACCATCAGCCGTTACCACAAGTTTAGCTCCTGCATCTATAATTCTATCTCTTAAGGCTTCAGGAGAAAACCCTCCAAATACCACACTATGAATAGCCCCAATCCTTGCACAAGCTAACATTACTATAGCTGTTTCTGGAATCATAGGCATATAAATTACAACCCTATCGCCTTTTTTTACTCCGAATTTTTTAAGCAAATTGGCTGCCTTGCAAGTTTCATGCAATAATCTTCTATAAGTATAAACTTCATAATCCCCCATTTCACCTTCAAAAATCAAAGCAGCTTTATTGCGTCTTGTTTTCATATGACGATCAAGACATTGATAGCTTACATTTAAAGTTCCACCTTCAAACCATTTATAAAATGGAGCTTTATCCTCGTTTAGCACTCTTGAAAAAGGCGAAAACCACTCGATCTTCTCAAGTGCTTGTCTTTTCCAAAAACCTTCAAAATCTTCTTTAGCTTCATCGCATAAATCATAGTATTCACATAAATTTTTTATACGAGCATTACGAGAAAATTCTTTACTTGGCTTAAAAAGCTCTTGATTATTTTGATTAAGCATAAAAACTCCTTTATGGTTATTTTTAAACATTATATAAGAGTTTATTTATATTAAATACAAATTTAAAAAATAATTAAGATAAATTTTATAAAAAATGGGAATATTTGTAATATTTTATTTAAATTTTATAATGTATGTTAATTTAAGAAACATATTGCATCTTCATAAAAATAAAGACTGAGTTCTTCGTATAATTTTAAATCGAATTTTAAAAATTCTTGTTTTTCTAAAGCAAATTCTAAAATTTTATCCATACAACTTACCCTTATAAAAACATCACTTTTCCTACTTCTAAGTGCTATAATATAACATTTTTCTAAAATAAACTCATAATTATTTTTTGGGATATTTTTAGAATTAAAAAAAGAAATTTTATAAGGATCAATCGCAATTTTACTTGGAGGTTTTTTAAAATCTTTATATTTTTTACAATTACTAAAATCTATAAAATTACAAAATTTCACACCTTGATTTTCTAGCTCAAAAACATTAGTATTTTCAAATTCTAAAATTTCTCCACTGTGTAAATAAAGTTTTTTTTGAGCCAAAGAATCTAAAAAATGTTTATCATGACTTGCGATTAAAAAACCTGTATTGAAATTTTCGTGCATTTTAAGAATAGCTTTTTTAAATAAAAGCGTAGTATTTTTATCCAAAAAAGCACTCGGTTCATCAAGTAAATAATACTTCGCTCTTACGCTTAAAGCTATAGCAAAAGCTATTTTTTGACTTTGTCCTGATGAAAGTTCATTAGGATATTTACTTAAAAGACTTTCATCTAAATTTAAAAACATCAAACTTTCTTTTATGCGTTCTTCGATATCTTCTTTAATCCCATAAGTTTTTAAAGTAAATAAAAAATTTGCCCTTACGCTACGATTTAACAAAATAGGCTCTGGAAAAAGCAAATAAATTTCACGCTTTTGTTTATTATTAAGTTTAAAATTTCCAAAATAAGAAATATTTTTTGAAAAATCTCCTTCTAAAAATTTTAATATTCTTAAAAATGTAGATTTTCCACTTCCATTCGTTCCCATTAAGATGCTAATTTTACTAGTATCAAGTTTTAAATTTTTAATTTTTAAAACTTCTTTGTTTTGATAGTTGAAAAAAAGATTAGAAATTTCTATCATTTTATGTTCTTTTAAGTTTGTGTGTAATGAAATTTAAACAAAAGGCAATGAGAATTAAAACCAAAGCCAAAGCTATACCGCTAGCAAATTCGCCTTTGTTGGTTTCAAGAGAAATAGCTGTGGTTATGGTTCTAGTGTCGTATTTAATATTTCCACCCACTATCATCGCTACTCCTACTTCTGCTACAATGCGTCCATAAACTAGTGCAACGACGCTAATCAAAGCAAAGCGTAATTCATAAATCATCATTAAAACAAGTTTTAAAGGACTTAGGTGAAAAGATTTTATAAGTAAAAAATGTTTTTTATTCATATTTTCTATCAAATTTGAAAAAAGTGCGATCGCTATAGGAAGTGCTAAAATAAACTGCCCTAAAATTAAAGCCTTTATAGTAAAAAGTAGTCCAAATTCTCCCAAAGGTCCTCGACTTGAAATCAGTGCATAAAGTATAAGTCCTACCGCAACTGTTGGAAAAGAAAGGCTAGTATCTATGATAAGTTTTATAAAGCGTTTGAATTTAAAATCAAAAAAGCCCAAGATAAATCCCAAAGGAAAACCTATGAGCAAAGCTAAAACTATAGAAATACTTGAGCTTAAAAGTGTAGTTTTTATAGCTGAAATTACACTTTCATCAGCATTAAAAAGTAAAAATAAAGCTTGTTTAAAACCATCAAAAATATAATCCAAAAATATCCTTTTTAAAATAAGTAATTTTAGCATAATTATGCTAAAATATTTTTTTATGTAAATTTATAAGGAGAAAAAATGAAAAAAATCATTTCTTTAGCTCTTGCTTTAGCTTTAAGTGCAAGTGCAGCAGAACTTAAAATGGCAACCACAACAAGCACTGACAATACAGGACTTTTAGATGCTCTAAAGCCTCTTTATGAACAAGAAAGCGGCAATACCTTAAAATGGGTTGCAGTAGGAACAGGTGCGGCTTTAAAAATGGGTGAAGATTGCAATGCTGATGTACTTTTTGTGCACTCTCCAAAAGCAGAAAAAGAATTTATAAAAAAAGGTTTTGGCGTGGATAGAACCCCTGTGATGTATAATGATTTTATCATCATTGCAGATAAATCAATAGCTTCTAAATTTAAAGGCAAAAATTTAAAAGAAAGTTTAGAGCTTATCAAAAATGAAAAACTCACTTTCATCTCAAGAGGCGATAAATCAGGTACTGATAATAAAGAAAAAAGTCTTTGGAAAGATCTTGGTGGTGTGCCTGAAAAAGAAAACTGGTATCAACAAAGTGGACAAGGTATGCTAGCAAGCATTAAAATCGCTGAAGAAAAAAAAGGTGTGATTTTAACTGATCGTGGCACTTATATCAAATATGAAGCCAGTGAAAAAGGAAATCCAAGTTTAGTCATTGTAAATGAAGGTGATGATAGCCTTAAAAATTTTTATTCTGTTATAGCAACAAATCCTAAGCATTGCAAAAATGTCAATTATACTGAAGCTAAAAAATTTATCAATTGGCTTACAAGTGACGATACTTTAAGTTTTATTAGCGGATTTAAATTGCTCTATAAACCTTTATTCGTAGTTGATGCAAAAACAAGGAAGGATTAAAATTAAGCAGGTTTTAGCCTGCTTAAAATATTATTTTTACTTATTGTAACTTTTTTATTTATTTTTCAATACTTTTAGCTTATTTAAATTTCTTCTTTAGATATAATAAAATCAATAATTAAATATACAAGGTCAAATAATGTTCAAAGTGGATTTAAATAGTGATTTAGGGGAAAGTTTTGGCGCCTATAAAATGGGAATGGATGAAGAAATTTTAAAATTTGTAAGTTCAGTAAATGTCGCTTGTGGCTTTCATGCGGGTGATCCTTGTGTGATGGATAAAACCTTAAATTTAGCCAAGCAAAATGGTGTTTGCATAGGAGCACACCCATCTTATCCTGATCTTTTGGGTTTTGGAAGACGCAATATGCAAATAAGCTTTGAAGAGGCTAAAAACTATGCCTTGTATCAACTAGGAGCTTTATTTGGCTTTGCCAAGGCAAAAGGTATGAAAATACAGCATTTTAAAGCCCATGGTGCACTTTATAATATGGCAGCTATTGATGAAAATTTAGCCTTAGCACTTTGTGAGGCAGTGGCGAGTTTTGATGAAAATATTATTTTTCTAGGGCTTAGTAATTCTGCTATGAATGAAGCGGCTAAGAAAAAAGGTTTAAGATATGCTAATGAAGTTTTTGCAGATCGTGCTTACAATGATGATGGCACTTTAGTTTCAAGAAAATTAGAAGGGGCATTAATACACGATGAAAATTTAGCTATCAAACGCGTGATAAAAATGATAAAAGAAAGCAAAGTTACAAGCATAAATGGCAAAGAAATTGATTTAAAAGCGGATAGCATTTGTGTTCATGGGGATAATGTAAAAGCTTTAGAATTTGTTAAAAAAATCAAAGAAAATTTAGAAAAAGAACAAATTCAAATTTGTGCTTTGGAAAATTTTATATAGGTTTTAGCAATGTTTAGTGTGCATTTTAGCGGAAGCAAGGCTTTGCTTTTACGTTTTGAGCAAGAAATTTCACCTCAAATCAATGCTTATGTTTTAAGTACAGAACAAAGGATACAAAAAGCCCTAAAAGAAGGTGAAATTTATGGTATTGATGAGTTAGTAAGTGCTTATGCAAGCTTGCTTATATATTTTAATCCTTGCGTGCTTTCTTTAAATTCCTTGCTTGATTTTTTGGAAAAAATTAAAAAGGATATTAAACTTACAGAGCAAAACTCGAGTCTTTGCATAGAAGTTCCGCTTTGTTATGATGAAGAATTTGGACTGGATTTAGAATTTGTGTGCAAACACAATCAAATTTCAAAAAAAGAGCTTATATCTCTTCACACTAAGCCTTATTATCTTGTTTTTATGCTAGGTTTTATGGCGGGTTTTCCTTATCTTGGAGGTTTAGACGAAAGGCTTTTTACCCCACGCCTTTCAAGCCCTAGAACAAAAATAGAAGCTGGAAGTGTAGGCATAGCTGATAAGCAAACAGGAGTTTATCCTATATCAAGCCCAGGGGGTTGGCAAATCATTGCTAGAACACCTTTGGAATTTTTTAATAAAGAAGATGAAAAAAATCCCACTCTTTTAAAAGCGAGTATGTTTTTAAAATTTAAAGCCATTTCAAAAGATGAATTTTTTGAGATCCAAGAGCAAGTTGCTAAAAAAGTCTATCAAAAGGAAATTTATGAGTATAAAAATCATTGAAGCATCTATAAATTCAAGTTTGCAAGACTTTGGTAGAAAAAAATTTGCTAAATTTGGCATAGCAAGAAGTGGAGCTATGGATGAAGATGCTTTAAGAATGGCAAATATCTTGCTTGGAAACAAACAAAATGAAGCAGGAATTGAGCTTTGTTTAAAAGGTGGAAAATACGAATTTTTAGATGAGAATTATTTTGTTTTAAGTGGAGCTGAATTTGAGGCAAAGCTTAATAAGGAAAAAATCAAAACTTACAAGGTATATAAAGCAAATAAAGGCGATATTTTAGAACTTGATTTAGCAAAAATAGGTTTTCGTGGATATTTATGCGTAGCGGGTGGCTTTGAAGTAAAAAGCTTTTTAAACTCTAAATCTAGCGATGCTAAAATGGGAGTTGGAATTTTTGAAGGAAGAGCTTTGCGAAAAGATGATATTTTAAATACTCATAATACTTTTATACCTTTTAATTTAGAAACTAGAGAATGTGAAAATCCTCTTTTTAAAGGTTCTAAAGAGCCTATCATACGCGTTATTTTAGGAACAAATGAAGATGCTTTTACTCAAAAAGGCATAGATACTTTTTTAAATACTACTTATAAAGTAGGTTCAAAAAGCGATAGAATGGCAATTTACGCAGAATCTAGTGAAAGTATAGAGCATAAAAACTCAGCAGATATCATCTCAGATCCTGCGGTTTTTGGAAGCATACAAGTGCCAAAAAGTGGTATTCCTATCATTTTAATGGCAGGAAGACAAAGCACAGGAGGTTATACAAAAATAGCCACGGTTATAGAAAATGATCTAAGCTTACTCGCACAAGCTAAGTTAGGCTCTAGCTTTAAATTTCAAAGCATTAGTATGCAAGAAGCTTTAGAGCTTTATAAACAAAGAGAAATGAAATTTAAAGCTATGGATCAAAAAATCAATCTTGATTTTGAAAATTTGATTTAAGCTTTTTTACCATAAATATTGATAAAATATATAGCACCTATAGCCAAGGCACAACCTAACAAGGTAAGTGCATTTGGCACCTCATCTAGTATAAAATAACTACAAATTAAAGCACTAGCAGGAGTGATTAAAACAAAAGAATTTGCCTTAACACTCCCTAAAATGTGAATCCCATAATAATAAATACTAGTACCTATAATAGTTGATAAAAAAGCCACGACAAACATACTGATCCAAAATTTAAATTCAAAATGAAAAATTTCATAACTTTTTACATCAAACAATACCCAAGAAAACATTAAAACAGAAATGAGATTAATATAAAAGTTAATCGCCAAAGGGTGAGCTCCTTTGGCTTTATGATTAAACACTGCTATCAAAGCCCAAATAAAAGAACAAGTTAAAAACAAAATATTAAATTTACCAAATAAATCTTCTAAACTCCCTAAATTTAACAAACAAAATCCAGATAATAAACCTAAAAATAAGCCTAGAATTTCACTCTTTGTGATCTTGTGAGTTGATTTTTTATCTTTTTGAAATAATATTGCTATCATAAATATCAAATAAGAAAAAATAGGAATCATAGTTGTAACCAAAACACCGCCTTTTCCAGCTAAACCATGCTTAATGGCAATAAAAAATACAAAAGTATAAAGCCCATTTAAAATTCCTGCTATCAGCACCCATTTTAAAATAGATTTTTCAAGCCTTAAAGGAATTCTTAAAAAGCCTAATACCATCAAAGAACCTAGCAAAACAAAGAAAAAACGCCAAAAAGTAATCACAGAAGTATCAGCATAAGCTGATAAAATCTTAGAAGTAGGCCAAGATGAGCCCCATAAAAACATAGCTAAAACAAGCAAGATATACAAATACTTTGTTCGAGTCAATGTTACACCTTGAAATTTTTAAGTCAAATTTTTTAAAAAATTTTTTTCAAGTGTAGTTCATACTCGTTTAGATATTTTTCCACTTGAGGATTTTTTACCACATCATTACACATAAAAGTTGGTAAAGCTTTCATACCTATAAATTCATGAGCCTTATGCAAATGCCAATACACCATATCTACACCCTTTCCTTCAAAAAATTCATTTTTATCATTAAAGGCTTCAAGAGGTGCATTCCAAGTGAGAGAAAACATGTATTTTTTACCATGATCTAAACCACCTTTTCCGTAGTTTTTACTAGGATTTTCATGAGTTCTTCCATCATTTTTAAAAAGCACTCCAGCACCCAAACCAAACACTTCATCGATATATTTTTTAACTATCCAAGGCTCGCCCATCCACCAAGCTGGCATTTGATAGATCACAGCATCAGCTTTTATAAATTTTTGTATCTCTTCTTTAGGATCATATCCTTGATCTATGTGAGTTTGATCTACTTCGTATCCTAATGTTTTTAAAATTTCTAAAGCATGATTATGCAATGTCAAATTAAGCTGTCCTTTTGAACTTCCAAATTCTTTAGCACCATTAAGCAAGAGTATATTTTTCATTTTTATCCTTTTTTAAATTTTATGATACAATTATAACTTAGCATAATATCATTTTCAATACAGAAAATAAAGTAAGATACTATACTAAAGGAATGTTAAATGACTAAAGAGAATTCTCAGTGCAATTTCGAAGAATGCGGATTTAACTATACTCTAGCATTAATTAATGGAAAATATAAAATGAGTATTTTATACTGCTTATTTCGCTATGAAATCGTGCGTTATAATGAACTCAAACGCTTTTTAAGCTCCATATCTTTTAAAACTTTAACCCATACCTTAAGAGAATTAGAAAGCGATGGTTTAATCACCAGAAAAGAATACGCTCAAATTCCACCCAAGGTAGAATATAGCTTATCCAAACGCGGACAAAGTTTAATTCCCATTTTACAAGCTATGTGCAAATGGGGCGAGAAAGACAAAAAGGGAAAAAATGCTTGAATTAATTGGCGAACTTTCTTTGCAAAATTATATGGGAGAATGGCTTGAAATGGCTAGAAAACCTGCCTTTTTTCAAAAATCTTGCCTAAATTCAAAGGCAAAATACGAGCTTAAATATAAAAATGGCGTTCCTTATGTAGAAATTGAGAATTTTTGCAGTAAAGAAAATGAAATTTCAAGCATAAAAGGCAAGGCAAAAATCGTTTCAAATAGGCAATTAGCAGTGAGATTTAATATCTTTATGAACCTGTTTAATAAGGTAAATTATGAAATTATTTTTGTTGATAGCGAGTATAAAGTTGCCATTGTGGGTAGTCCTGATAAAAAATATCTTTGGATTTTAGCAAGAAATATAATAGATGAAAAAAGTATAAAAGAGCTTTTAAACATCGCTAAGCAAAGGGAATTTGACATTAGCGATGTGATTTTTGATAAATATTAAATTATTCTTTACTCATATCAATAACATAGCGAAATTTAGCCTTTCCTGAGGTTAGATTTTCATAAGCCTTATCGATTTCATTTGGCTTTATAAGTTCAATCTCTGGATAAATTTGATGCTTTAGTGAAAAATCAAGCATTTCTTGAGTCTCAGCAATTCCGCCTATTAAAGAACCATAAACTTTTTTTCCAGCTTTAAATATAAGTTCTTTTATATTGATATTTATTTCATTTTCTAAAGGAGGAAGTCCAACAATAGCCATTTCTCCACCAAATTTAAGTAATTCTATATATACAACAGGATCATAAGCAGTTGGTATAGTTGAAATAATAAAATCAAATCTTTCTTTTACGATATTTTTATCAGTGCTTGTATAAAATGAACTAACACCCATTGCTAAAGCATCAGCTTTTTTATTTTCATTTCTAGCAAAAACACTTACTTTTGCACCCATTTTAATAGCATATTTTACAGCCATCATACCAAGTCCGCCAAATCCTGTTATAGCAACGCTTGAGCCTTCTTTTATCTTAGAAAATTTTAAAGGCGAGTAAGTGGTAATGCCCGCACAAAGTAAAGGTGCAACCTTATCCATCGGTGCATTTTTTGGCACACAAATGGCAAATTTTTCACTTACAACTATGTTGTTTGAGTAGCCCCCATAAGTGTTTTCATTGCCGTGAAATACATCGCAACTATTGTAAGTAAAGATGGTTTTGCCATTTTCGCAAAACTGCTCTTGCGAGCGTTTGCAAGCATCGCACTCACCACATGAATTTACCATACAACCAACCCCTGCATAATCTCCTACTTTAAATTTACTCACATTTTTACCCACAGCAATCACTTCTCCTGCTATTTCATGCCCAGGCACGCAAGGATAAGTAGCTTCTCCCCACTCGCTTCTTGCGGTGTGAATATCGCTATGACAAATGCCTGCATATAGGATTTTAATCAAAATATCATTATCACCAATAGCGTGGCGGCTAAATTCAAAGGGTGTAAATTTCGCATCCTTGCTAAGCATTGCATAACCTTTACTTGCAATGCGATTGTTTTCTAAAATTTTGTATTGCATTTTTGCTCCTTTTTTGATTTTTTATAATTATAAAACATTAGAGTAGCTATAAGTCAAGAGAGAAAATAATTTTTTAAAAATTAGAAAAATACTTGATATGTTAAAATTTTTTGATTTTTTTAATGTATTTTTTATAATGTTAAAAATCTTTAGAAATTTAAAATATAAAAGAATTTATACCGCCAAAACTACTTCTAAATATAAAGAAATTGTGTGATAAAGGAGCGATTTTAAATGAATGGAATATATAAAATAAAACAAATTTTTATAGCGAAGATTTCTTAGAGCTTTTATTTTCTTATCCTTAAACAAGGATAGAATTTTTAATAAAATATTAAAAATTTATAAAAATTTAATATTTTTAAAGTATATCAAAATGGATAAAAATCATTATTATATAAATATAAAACTTTTAAGATTTTTTTTAAAAGGAATTTTTAGATGCAAAGCGAAAAAAGAATTTTAGAAAAAATTAAAAATATTGCTTTTATTTATAAACAAATTCATCTTATAACACTTGAAGGTTCAAGAGTAAATAAGAAAGCTAAAAAGGATAAATATCAAGATTATGATATTTCATTTTTTCTAAAATCTAAAAATTTGAGAAAATTATTAAACCTAAACAAAAGCAAAGATATCAAAAAAGCAAAATTACCTAAATTTATTAAAAATTTTGGAAAAATTTTATTTTATCAAGCGCCTGAAAGCTTTGAATTCTATAAAGCTGATTTACCTAAAAATTGGGTGAGTTTTTTGGTAATTTTTAAAAATGGAGTGAGAATAGACTTTAAATTTATCCCCTTAAAATCATTGAAACATTATTATAAATTTGAACCTTTAAGCAAAGCGCTTATAGATAAAGATCAAAGATTTAAGAAAACTCAAAATGAGAATGTTTTTTGCATTAAGAAACCAACAGAAAAAGATTTTGATGAAATATGCAATGAGTTTTATTTTACTTTTACAAAATTAGAAAAAGCTCTTTTAAGAAAACAATTTATAATGTCAAATTATTTGTTAAATTCTATGCGTGAAACACTTTTTGATATGCTTAGTTTTAAAGTCGGACTTAAATTTGGTTTTGAAATTTGGCTAGGTAAACAAAATACTGATATTCTAAACTTTTTAAAGCAAAAAGAAATAAAAATTATCTTAAATTCTTTTAATACTACTTCATTTAAACAAATTAAAAAAACAAGAAAAAAGCTTGAAAATTTATTTCACAAAAACACTAAATTTATACAAAAAAGAATGACTTTAAGCTTTTTTCTTATCGAAAAAATGTAAAAAATATTGCAAAATTTTAAGAAAATTTTAAAGTTATTTTATTCTTCTTTAATAGAAACTGCTTTTATTTCGCATTTTTATAGTCTTTAAGTTCTTTTAAACTGATATATTTAAAAATAAGTGCAATTTATACTAAAGTAAATATTTTAATATACTTTGCACTTTAACTTTCCTTTTTTATCAAAAATCTTTATCTAAAACATATTTTTTATCTATTAGAAATGACTTTTTTAGTTTCTTATTTTCTTCTTTTTTGCTTTGTATATAATATACATCTTTTGCATCTGAAAGAATATATAAATCTTTTACTTTTAAACCTTCTTCATTTTCAATAAAGCTGATATTATTATCTAATAATTTATTTTTTACAATTTTATTTTTACTTAGTGTCATTTCTTCTACCTTAAAATTGCCTATTTTCAAATAAGAAGTAATATTTTCATTTAAAAACATAATAGATAAAAATAAGATAATAGTGTTAATCAAAGCAAAAAATTTAAAACTTTTAAAGTCTTTAAAACACAATTGAAGACTAAAAAATATAAAAATAATTAAATAACCAATACCCAGATAAATATAATTAACTTCTTGAGATTTAATGATGATAAAAACACTAATAATAGCAATAGCTATATATATTACAAATATTAACATTGTTTGTGTTGCAAAAATTTCAAAGTTATTTGATGAAATTCTATATTTTTTTCCAAAAAAATATAATGCACCATTTGCAACTATAAATACAATAGCAATAGATATTAATAATAATATATTGGGTTTCTGTAATGTGATAAAAGTGATAATGGATGAAGTGATATAAATTATAAAAGGGATTCTTTTTGGTATTTTAAAATATTGTTTATATAGTTCTCTTGAAAAAGAAAATATTCCCATGTAGAAAAAACTAAAAATTCCTCCAAATAAAACTCCTGTAATTGCCAAAGCAGTTGCCTTTTGGCTATCCAAAAAAGGAATGGTTTTTGTTTGCAAAGAATGTAGAATGAGTATAAAAATAATTATGGAAAATCCAGCCAAAATTGTAACTTGAAATAAATCTTTTGAAGTTTGCAAAATTGATTTTGAAAGTTTAATAAAATCTTTTTTATCTTTTCTTGTCTCATAGCGTTCTTCATATTTTTTAAATTCAACTTTAGAGTTAAACTCAAGCTCTTTTAACTCTAGTTTGGAAATATTTATCATATATAAATCAAAATAAAAATAAATTTCATCTTCTAAATCATCAAATTCTTGGGGATTATTTTTAAATTTTTCATATTCTAAATTTTCAAAAAATAAAATTTCTTTTTTTATCAATTTTTCTAATTTTATATTTATTTCTTTTATATTTTTACAATTTGCAATTTCATAATTGCTTCTTTCCTTTTCAAGCTTTTTTATCAATTCTTGGCATTCTTGTAATCTTTTTTCTTTTATATTCAATAAAGTTTTAAAGTCCATTTTTTAATCCTTTCATTCAATAAAAATGCAACATAAATTTTTAACATAAAAAAATTATAAAGTCAAACTATCTAACACAGCAATTGCATTTAAAGCCTTTGGATAACCGATATATGGAATAAGAGCTGCAATGATATTTAGCAAATCTTTTCTACTTTGCCCCATGTTAAGATTGCCTTGTATGTGAGCTTTTACTTGATTATCTAGCCCACCAAGTGAGATAAGATATACAAGGGTTAAAAGCTCCCTAGTTTTTAGATCAAGTCCCATGCGTGTTAATAATCTCCAAAACAATTCGCACTCAAAAAATCATTTATAAAAGCTTTATCTTCTGGGGTAGATTCTATCATTTTAGTGATATTAGCTTCACCAAAAATAGCATTTTGTATTTCCCTGCCTTTTATTTTGCGATTTTCTTGCGTAGTGGCGTCTTGTGAAGTCAAAGATAAGGCAATATTTAGTTTTTTAAATGCTTTATTACAAAGGCTTAAAAAATCACATACTCTAGCAAAACCCACATAAGGCGTAGCTTGATAAATCACTTCTTTGATGACAATAGGACTTATATCATTCTTGATTGCACCTTGAAGTAAAGCTTTAAACTCTATTTTTCCACCTACTGCTAAAGTAGAAGCAAGGGTGATTAAAAAATATTTTTGTGTATCCAAATTTGCTTTTACAAAACTCTCGCCAAAAGTAAAATTTATGTGATTGATAAAATACTCTTTATCACTTGCAAAAAGTTGATCCTTTTTTGCTCCTCCTAAGAGTTTTTCAAAAATTTCTCTTACTTTTTGTCTTAATTGCATGGTTTTATCCTTTGTGGTTTTTAAAATTTGCGAAAAAAGAACATTTAAAATACTCCAAAAAAAACATAAAAGTTTTTATAAAATTTTTGCGTTTTATTTACAAATTTCTTTACTCTCTTGCTTCTTTTAAGGCGTTTTCATATTCTTCATCGTTTACAAGCTCAAGCCATTCTACATTTTTACCTTCTTTCTCACCCGTAAGCGCTATGTGTGCTCCACTACTTGTATTAGTTGCACCATGAAAATGCTTTACTCCTATAGGACAGCTTATCACATCGCCTTTTTTGGCTATAAAGGCTTTTTGACCTGGAACTTTTGTGATGATTTCACCCTCTGTTACGATTAAGGTTTGTCCTTGAGGATGAGTATGCCATGCACTTCTAGCACTGGCTTCAAATTCAACCAAAGCTCCACTAAAATTTCTCCACTCATTTGATTTAAACATCATAGAAACTTTTACATTTTTGCTAAAAAATTTACTATCACCTTTAAAACTTCCATGAATTCCTTTACTTTCAAGTTCTTGCATTTACACTCCTTTAACAAAACTACATAAAACCATTACAATAAGAAATAAACCAAACTTTTTATTTCCCAACTCTAAGAGCTACTTCACCGGCATACCGATCCCCTTTGATTATTATTTTTTCTAAAATACTCTTTAAATGATTTAATTCTTCTTGAGTAAAATGAGTATTAACAGCATTAATATTTTCTTCTAACCTTCGTAAATTTGTTGTTCCAAAAATAGGCACAATAAATGTTTTTTGCACCAAAACCCAAGCAAGAGCAATTTGTGCTAAAGTAGCATTTTTAGCTTTTGCTATATCTTCTAATGCATAAACTAAATCCAAATTAGCTTTTAAATTCTCGCTTTTAAAACGTGGAACTTGTGATCTAAAGTCATTATTTTCAAAAGTAGAATTTGCATCAAATTTACCTGCTAAAAATCCTTTTCCTAAAGGAGAAAAAGGAACAAAACCTATATTTAATTCTTCCAAAACTTTTAAAAGTTCTTTTTCTGGTTCTCTCCACCATAAAGAATACTCACTTTGAACCGCACTAAGCGGAAATACTGCGTGAGCTTTTTTAATACTTTGCACCCCTGCTTCACTCATACCCCAAGCCTTAATTTTTCCTTCTTTGTAAAACCCGCTCATTAAATTAGCAACTTCTTCAACTGGAACATTTGTATCAACCCTGTGTTGATAATAAAGATCTATACAATCTGTTTGCAAACGCTTCAAACTACCTTCTAAACTTTGTCTGATTTTATTAAGCGTACTATCAACAATTTGCTTAGCACCCTCAATCCTAACGCCAAATTTTGTCGCTAATATCACTTCATTTCTAAAAGGTTTTATTGCTTTGCCTACTAATTCTTCATTAATAAAAGGACCATAAACTTCGGCTGTATCAAAAAAATCAATACCAAGATCCTTTGCCTTATGAATGAGTGTTATCATCTCTTTTTCATCTTTAGCTTCTCCATAACCAAAGCTCATACCCATACAACCAAGTCCTAAGACGCTCACTTCCAAATTTCTTAATTTTCTTTTTTGCATTTGTTTTTCCTTTTTTATTTTTTATTAAAAACTAATAGTTCTTAACTATTAAAAACATTTTTCTATACATGTTAATTAAAAGTATAAAACCTAACATCTGGTGTAAGTCAAGAATAAAATTAAATATTTTTAAATTTTTACTCGTTTTTTTCGTTTAATATAATCTTTACTTAAAGGATTTAGCTCATCTTTATTTTCCATAACCATTTTTTCATAATAATCTATTTTAAAATCAAGTTTTTTTATAATATTCTCCAATTTTTTCATATCCTTTAGTGTTTTTTCTTTTAATTTTAAAATAATCTCTAATCTCTCTTTTGCCGTATCTTTACCCTTAGCACATAAAAAAATATATCTTTTAAGATCCTCGATACTCATGCCAATTTGTCTATAACAATCCACCCAAATCACCCATTCTAAATCTTTTTCACTAAAATAACGCACTCCATTTTTATCTTTTTCCACAAAGGGAAATAAACCTTTATCTAGCCAAAACCTAAGTGTTCTACTAGAAACTCCTGTTTTTCTTTCTACCTCTATGATCGTATAAGCCATTCTAATCCTTTATAAATATAAATTTCATACAATTCAATTTTTAACTAAATATTTTATTATTTTATACTAAATGCTACTTTTTGATATGGTTCTCAATTAATATAATTAAATTTTTAAATTTTCAAGATAAAAATCAAAAAATATTTTATATTTTTTGATAGAATAATACTAGATTTAATTCTAAATTAAAAATAAATACAAAAAAAGGAAAAGAATGAATAGTATAAAAATCAAACTTTCACTTATTGCAAATTTAATTGCAATTTTTGCCTTAATTATTTTAGGTATTGTGAGCTTCTACTTTACAAAACAGTCTTTATATGAAAGTACACTCATTAATCAATCAAACTTGCTTCGAGTTGCACAATCAACGGTTAAAGATTTTAGAACCAAAAATTTATCAACTCTTAATAATTTAGTGCAAGATATTCAAAGTTTACCTATGTCTTCATTAGAAACGCAAGAAGAAATTTTTAATAATGTTGCACCTATACTAAAAAATTATCGCCATAGCTCAGATGCATTAGCTGTTTATATTGGACTAAATAATGGAAATAGTATAGTCAGCCAAAAAGAAAGTGACGATAAGAAAGTAAATGCAATAATTAATGGCAAAGCTAATAATTATGATGCAAGAGAAAGAAAATGGTATCAAGAAGCCTTAAAAACGAATCAGATCTATATTAATCCTGTATACTTAGATCCTGTGAGTAATAAACATGTGCTCACTTATTCTAAAGCTCTTTATAAAGATGGTAAATTTATAGGGGTAGTAGCTGTAGATATACTATCAGAAAATTTACAAGAGGCATTTGCAGCAACTCCTGGAAATACATTTTTATTTGATGGAGAAAATAAAATATTTGCAGCAACCAATAAAGAATTATTAAATCCATCCATTGATCATTCTCCTGTTTTAAATGCATATAAAGCTAACGGAGATTATAATTTTTTCACCTATGGATTAGAAGGACAAGAAAGACTTGGAACTTGTGCCAAAATTTTTACTTATACAGCTTGTATTACCGAAAGCGCTGATATTATAAATGGACCTATTCATAAAGTCGCATTTATTCAAGCTATTGTTGTCATTATTGTGGTTATTATTAGCGTCATTCTCCTTTATTTCATCGTATCAAAATACCTCTCTCCACTTGCAGCTAT